>JBIOVW010000128.1:0-5770 GCA_044867945.1 Nakamurella sp.
CACAGGAGATTTCGCAACCCAGACGCGGGGTTGCCGGGGAAGGAAGTGTATCGGTGGAACAGTTCGTCGTCATCGGGGCCGGCATGGCCGGGGCGGCCACCGCGTGGCAGCTCGCACGGCGCGGACACCAGGTGCTCGTGCTGGAGCGGACCGAGCCGGGCAACCACGAGGGCAGTTCGCACGGATCGGCTCGGATCTTCCGCTACGCCTATCCGGACCGGCTGTACACGGATCTCGTCGTCCGCGCCAAAACCGGCTGGGACGAGCTGGAACCCATCAGTGGCACCAAGCTGATCACGCCGACCGGCTGTGTCGACCACGGCGCCCTGCGCAACCCCCGACTGCTCGCCGCCAACCTGGCGGCGGCCGGGATCGAGCATGAGCTCCTCACGCCCGCGCAGGCCGCGCGGCGGTGGCCCCAGCTGGCGTTCGACACGGAGGTGCTCTGGCATCCGGGCGCGGGCGTCCTGGACGCCATCTCCACCGTCCGGGCCCTGCTCGACGCGGCCGTGGGCACCGGCAACGCGCAGCTGCGGACCGACTGGCCGGTCAGCGGCGTGGAGTCTGTCACCGGTGGCTACCGCATCCGATCCGCCCACGGCGATACCGTGGACACGGCCAACATCGTCGTCGCCGCCGGCGGCTGGTTGCCGGCTCTGCTGGCCGACCTGGCGCTACCGTCGGCCTTCCTGGACCAGTTCCCCGCGCTGCAGGTCCGCCAGGAGCAGGCGGTGCACTTCCCTTACCGTCCGGCCGACCCGGCCGGAGCGACGTACCCGACCTGGCCCACCTTCATCTACAAGGGCCCGGACATCCAGACCTACGGACTGCCCGGCGGTCGCGACGCCGAGTTCCGCGGTCAGAAGGTCGCCGAGTTCAACGGCGGAAAGGTCATCCCCTCCGCGCTGGCCGGCGACGGCATCGTCGACCCCGCCGCCCGAGCCCGGCTGGTCGACTTCGCCGGCCGCGTACTGCCCGGCGTTGACCCGCAGCCCTACGCCGAGACCACCTGCCTGTTCACCAACACCCCGACCGAGAATTTCGTGTTCGACCGAGCCGACGCGATCACCGTCGTCTCCCCCTGCTCGGGCCACGGCGGCAAGTTCGCGCCACTGATCGGCGATCTGGCCGCCGATCTGGCCACCGGCACCGGCGACGTCCCGGACGTGTTCCGGGTCCGCTCCCACCAGGCCGCGGCGGCATGACCGTGGGGCCGTCCTCCGCCGCCGCCCTGCTCCGCGAGATCGCCGACATCGGCGTCGACGCAATCCGCGGTGGCTATTCCCGGCCGGTGTACTCCCCAGCGGAGGTCCATCTGCGAGAATGGTTCGTCGCCGCGGCCGCCGACCGTGGCCTGGATGTACAGACCGACCGCAACGGCATCATCTGGGCCTGGTGGGACGTGCCCTCCGGGGACCGGTCCGGGGCGCTGGTCACCGGCAGCCATTTCGACTCAGTACCCGGCGGCGGCGCCTTCGACGGCCCGCTCGGGGTGGCCTCCGCGTTGGCCGCTGTCGACATCCTGCGCACCGAACGCCGGCAGCCGGTCGCGCCGATCGCCATCGCCGTCTTTCCTGAAGAAGAGGGCAGCCGCTTCGGCATGGCCTGCCTGGGATCCCAGCTGATGGCCGGTCGCATCGACCCGGACCGGGCCCGCGCGCTGCGCGACGACGACGGCTTCAGCTTCGCCGAGCGGTCGGCCGCCAACGGCATCGATCCGAACCTGATCGGGCCGGACCCGCAGGCGTTGAACCGGATCGGCGCCTTCGTCGAACTGCACGTCGAGCAGGGCCGCGGCCTGATCGACCTGGACCGGCCCGTGGCGATCGGCCGGTCCATCCTGAGCCACGGACGCTGGCGGCTGTCGGTCACCGGGCAGGGCAACCACGCCGGAACCACCCACATGGCCGACCGCCGCGATCCGATGATCACCGCTGCCCAGATCGTGCTGGCGGTGCAACAACTGGCCGCCGGCACCCCGGACGCCCGCGCGACCGTCGGGCGGATCGTCCCCGTGCCCGGTGGCACCAACGTCATCGCCTCCCGGGTCGACCTGTGGCTCGACGCCCGCCACCCGGACGACACCGTGACCGCCGACCTGGTCAGCGCCATCGCGGACCGGGCACGGGCGCTGGCCGAAAGCAACGGGTGCACCGCCGGCCTCGTCGAGGAATCGATGAGCCCCACCGTCCGGTTCGACGCCGCCCTGACCGCCCGGCTGAGCGCGATCTTGCCGGATGCGCCGTTGCTGGGCACCGGCGCCGGTCACGACGCCGGCGTGCTCGCCACCCGGGTACCCACCGGGATGCTGTTCGTCCGGAACCCCTCCGGGATTTCCCACTCCCCGGAGGAACACGTCGACGACGCCGACGCCGACGCCGGTGCACGAGCGCTGGCCGACGTGCTTACGTCACTGTTTGGAGTCCGGGGGAACGATTCCGAGCCACTCGGGGCTACGCTTCCGGCCGACTCCCCCGGCGGAATCAGGAGGACTTAGCCGATGGGCACGCGTGTGGTGGACCTCGCGCCGGCCGACCGAGCGGTCCTTGAGGACTGGGCCCACTCCCGCACCCAGTCGAGCGCGTTGGCGCAGCGGGCACGCATCGTGCTGCTGGCCGCCGCCCACACCCCGGATGCGCAGATCGCCGCCGAGGTCGGCGTCTCCCGCCCCACCGTCACGCTCTGGAACACTCGGTATGCACAGAACGGCCTCGCGGGCCTGGATAACCGGCCACGGCCCGGACGCCCACGCCGGATGGCACCCGAGGAGATCCTCGCCGCGACCATGGCTCCGCCCCCGGCGGAGCTCGGCGCGGCTAACTGGTCTTCCCGCCTGCTGGCAACCCACCTAGGAATTGCGCCGTCCACCGTGCTGCGCTGCTGGCACACCTACCGGGTTCAACCAACCTCCGACGGCAAGTTCCGACTGGGCACCGAACCACCACTGCTCGCCGCCAACTTCGACATCGTCGGGCTCTTCCTGCACCCGACGCTGTCCGCGGTCGTCCTGCACTTGACCGACCGGCCCGCCAACCGAACCGACAGCCGACTGCGCGCCAGCTCCGGCTGGACCTGGAACGGCGAGACCATCCAACCCGCCGGCACCCTGGCCGCGGCACTGAACACGGCCAACGTGGACGCCGCCCCCACCACCAAGCGCCGCCGAGGCCGCAAGGCACTCGCCCGGTTCCTCGATCGGGTCCACCAGGCGAGCCCAGACACCGCCGCCCTGCATCTGCTGCTCGACGGACCGGCCGACCCGTTCGGCGGTTCAGGCGACCAGCTCATTGACCCGGCGATATCGGAACTCCATCACACCGCGACACCAGAGGCGTGGCTGGCCGCGGTCGAGGTCGTCCTGACCGTCATGCACAGCCGCGGCCGGCTCGATCCTGCCGAGTCACCCCTGGGCATCGTCGCCCGGATGCGGGACCGACTGACAACGTCGGACCAGCACCAGCCCGCCCTCATGTGGTTCAAGGCGGCGGAACCTGACGAACGCGAACTGGCCACCCACAGCAACGAACCGACCCCTGCACCCAGCACCGACCGGCTCGCGGACGCCGCCGACGGAGCCGTCGTCAAACACAACCCCATCGGCGACCAGGTCTACCAAGTCATCGAGGACGCCATCCTCAGCGGCCGGCTGGCCGCCGGCACCCGTCTGCGGGTCCGCCAACTCGCCGACATGGTCGGCACCAGCGTGATGCCCGTCCGGGACGCCATCGCCCGGCTGGAAGAGATCGGCCTGGCGGCCCGAGCCCCGCACAAAGGCTCGGTGGTCCGCGAGTTCTCGGTTTGTGAACTAATCGACATCTACTCCGTGCGAATCCTTCTCGAGGTCGAGGCAACCAGACAGGGAGCCAGCCGGGTCACTGCCGAGGACCTGGCCGCGATGGACCGGTCCTTCACCGAACTCAACGCAGCCCTGACCGACGGGCGGGTCGTGGACGCCATGATCGCGGACACCCGCATGCTCCGCCGGCTCTACGCCGCGAGCGGAAACGCCGTGCTGGCCGCCCACATCGAGACACTCTGGAAGCAGTGCCACGTCTACCGGGTCATCGGGGCTGAGGTCGCCTACGCCCAGAACGACATGAGCATGTGGAAAGCCTCGGGCCTGATTCTGGAGGCGGCTCGTCGCCACGACGGGGAAGCCGCCGCTCAGACCAACCGTGAACGATTGCACCGAGCCCAGCGACGGCTCGAAGTCCGGCTGGACACATCGCCAACGACCGCGGCCGTAACGGCCTAGTACGGCAGAGGTAGATCGGGGTTCAAAGGTGCTGTGACCTGCGGCGATAGTGGCAGTGTCGGGCGATCGCTTGGTGGCGTCGGCGCCATATCGACCAGTGCAGGACGTGGTCGTGGTCTCGGGTTCTCAGGCCTGAGGTGAGGGCGTCGAACAAGCGGCGGATCTCGTTGAGGGTGTACGGGATCAGGTCGGACGAGGTTGGTGCGCGGTCGTGTTCGGCGGCGGTGACCACGGCCAGGAACGCCATCGCGAGCATGCACAGGACGGTCCAGCGGTGCCAGGATGTCCAGGTCCGGACCTGGTGCTCGTCGAGCCCGCCCTGGCCCTTGGCGGCCTGGAACGACTCCTCGATGGTCCACCGTTGCCCGGCCACCCGCACCAGCTCGCCCAGCGGGACGGGGTGCGGGTGGTAGCACCGGTAGTACGCGAGTTCTCCGGTGGAGTCGTTGCGGCGCATCAGGATCCAGGCGTGCCCGGTGTCAACGGCGGGCAGTTCCAGGTATGCCCAGGAGTACATGCGGTGCCCCTTGGAGCCCAACCCGGCGGATAGCCGTTGCCAGCTCTGCGGTGGCAGGCCGCGGGCGACGCTGTCGGCCCGGACCGGGCCACCGTTGGTCGGGATGCGGTGGTCGCAAGACACGGCCAGCACGTACCCGACACCACGTTCCTGCAGGCCGGCCCGCAGGGCCGGGTTGTTGCCGTAGACCTCGTCCCCGGTCACCCAGGATGCCTGGGCGCCGGCGTCGAGCGCGTCGCCGATCATCCGCAGCGCCAACGCCGGCTTGGTGGCGAACTCGACATCGGCGGGTACCCCGGCCGCGGCCAGCCGTTTCGGGTCCTGCGTCCAGCTCTTGGGCAGGTACAGCGCCCGGTCGATCAGCGCGTGACCCCGTGGCGCGGTGTAGGTCAGATACACTGCCACCTGGGCATTCTCGATCCGTCCGGCCGTGCCGGTGTACTGCCGTTGGACACCGACCGTCAGGTCGCCCTTCTTGAGATCTCCGGTCTCATCGATCACCAGGATCCCGGAAGGGTCGTTGAAGGCGTCCAACACGTACCCGCGCAGGTCGTCGCAGGCTCCGTCGTCGTCCCACTTGGCTCGGGAGAGCAGGTTCTGCAGGGCTTCCGGATCGTTGTGACCCAGATGCTCGGCGATCGTCCAGCAGTTCTTACGTTCCAGGCCGGACAGCAGTCCTTGGATCATTCCGCCGGCGTGGCGGGCGGGTTCGTATCGGACGAATCGACGTCGGATCCGATCCATGAGCGTGCCGAACTCGTCCCACCATCGATCAGGATCTACGCTGTGAGCTGCGGCCGATGTGCTGGTCTTCGTTGTCTTCACAACCACCGATGATCACGCGTCGGCCGCCTTGACCTGCGACAACACGCCAGGGAACTCGAACTACCTCTGTCGTATTAGGGCGAAACACAAGATCCGAGCCGTCCCGACTGAACATCGCCACGTCCGCACTGAATGCGTAGATGTCGCGGACGTTGAGCCCGAGGTCCCGCACC
>JBIOVW010000129.1:0-6624 GCA_044867945.1 Nakamurella sp.
ACGGCGTGCCGGACGAGAAGCCGGCCACGCTGGCCCGCACCGTCGCCGCCAACCCTCGCCTGCGGTGGGTGCACACAATGCCCGCCGGCGGTGGCGCCCAGGTCAAGGCCGCCGGCCTGCCCGGTGAGGCGTTGCAGCGGATCGGGTTCAGCACCTCGGCCGGGGTGCACGCCGAACCGCTTGCCGAGTACGCGGTGTTCGGGCTGCTCGCGGGCGCCAAGACGCTGCCCCGTCTGCTGGACCAGCAGAACAACAAGGAGTGGACCGGCCGCTGGGAGATGGGCCTGCTCAGCCAGCAGCGGATCCTGCTGGTCGGCCTGGGCAGCATCGGCCGGGCGACCGCGACCAAACTCAGGGCCCTGGGCGCCACCGTGGTCGGCACCAGCCGGCACCCGGATCCGGTCGAGGGCGTCGACAGGGTGGTGCATCCGGACGAACTCGTCGACGTCGTCGACGACGTCGACGGCATCGTGGTCAGCCTGCCGGGCACCGCGTCGACCGAAGGACTGGTCAGCCGCGAGGTGTTCGCCAAGGTCAAGCCGGGGGTCACCGTGGTCAGCGTCGGGCGGGGCACCGTCATCGACGAACCGGCCATGATCGAGGCGCTGGCCGACGGGCGGATCGGGTTCGCCGCGCTGGACGTGTTCGCCGTCGAACCGCTGGCCGCCGACAGTCCGCTGTGGACGGATCCGCGGGTGCTGATCAGCCCGCACACCGCGGCCCTGAACTCGTCCGAGGATCGGCTCATCGCGCGGTTGTTCGCCCGCAACGCGACCCGGTTCCTGGACGGTCGGGAGCTGATCAACCGGGTGAACACCGTCGAGTTCTACTGATGAGCGCCGATGACCGTCCGCGGAGCATCCGGTCGCCCCGGACGACCGGATGTTCCGCAGTCGGTGCGATTCGGTGGCGGTCGCGGTGACCGGGCCCGAACGGGGCGGCGGCGCGCCGGCCGTCACCCGGTCGATCCGCATCCTGGACCTGTTGGCCGAGCGGCGCGGGCAGACGGTGACCCTGACCGAGATCGCCCGGACACTCGGTCTGGCCAAGTCGTCGGTGTCCAACCTGTGCGCGGCGCTGGAAGAGGGCGGGCTGGTCCGCCGCACCGCCGCCGGGTACCTGCTCGGGCGCCGCACGGTCGAACTGGGCAGCGCCTACCTGTCCGGCTTCGACCAGATCCGGGAGTTCTACCGGATCTGCGAGGAGTCCGACGTGCTCCGCCGCCAGCTGGTGCAGATCGCCATGCTCGACGGTGCCCGGGTGCTCTACCTGGCCGTGCACGAAGGGCGGGAACGGTTCCCGCTGTCTGCGAGCGTGGGGGACCGGTACCCGGCGTCGGCGACGGCGGTCGGCACCGTCCTGCTGTCGGAGTTGAGTCCGGAACGGGTCGCCGCGCTGTACTGGGACCCCCGTGAGTTCGTCGGCTTCACCGAACGATCCACCAGCACCATCGCCCAGCTGCAGGCCAAGCTGGCCGCCACCCGGGAACGCGGCTACGCCCTGGACGAGGGCGAGGTACACGCGTCCGTGCTCGGGGTGGCCGTGTTGGTACCGGGCAGCGGCTCGGGCAGCCCGTCGTTCGGGCTCGGCGTCTCCATCGTGCATCCCACCGGAGCGGCCGAGGAACGGGACACGGTGCTGTCGGCGCTGCGCGACGCGGCCGCGCGACTCACCCGGCCCCGCCTGCTGTCGGCCTGACTTGGGCCCAATCGGGTGGATCACCTGGGCTGCCGCCGACCCTGCGCACGGTACGGATTCGGTGGGGTTGCCCCTGCTTTTCGGATATTGCGCGGATAGCGTGCCGATCGGAGTCGGTGCGGAGAACAACTGACGGTGCCGACGCGGATCCCCTTCGAAGTGGTGGTGACTGCTCTGTCCGCTCAGTTCACAGGCGGGCTGACGCTGCGGGCGTCGCCGCCGGCCGTCCCGCCCGGCCTGGTGCGACGGCCGCGGATCCGGGCCCTGCTCACCCGGGCCGCTTCGGGACCGGTGACGGTGATCAGCGCGGGACCCGGATATGGCAAGACGCTCTGCCTGGCGGATTGGGTTCGCAGCGGCGATGCCCCCGGCCAGGTCGCATGGCTCTCGATCGACAGTGCGGACGATTCCGTCCCCGCTTTCTGGACGAGCCTGCTGGTGGCCATCCGGGCCTGCGGCGTGGTCCCGGCCGGAGACGGACTGCTCGATGTTGCGCCGGCCGCGAGCTTCAGCGTCGGCGATGCCGGCGACGTCGTGACCGCCCTCGCACGGCTGAAGACTCCGCTCGTGGTTGTCCTCGACGATCTGCAGTACTTGCGGGACCTCGATCTGCTGGATTCGATCAATGCGCTGATCGGTCGGCTGCCCGATCGGCTGCGGCTGGTGCTGAGCAGTCGCTACGACCCGCCGTTGCGATTGCGACGGGTCGCCATCACCGGCGGCGTGACCGAGATTCGTTCGCAAGACCTGGCTTTCACTGCGCCGGAGGCGCATGAACTGCTGCGGGAGGATGGTCTCGAGCTGCCTTCCCGTGTCGTCGACACGTTGGTCGCGCGCACCCGGGGGTGGGCGGCCGGACTTCGGCTGGCCGCGATGGGATTGGATCGGGCAGCTCCGGAGGACGCGGTGGCCCGTTTGGCGGGCAGTGATCGCGCGGTGGCCGAGTACCTCACCCAGGAGGTCCTGGACCAGCTGGCCGATTCCGACCGCAGCTTCCTGCTCGCTGCCGGTATCGCCGACCCCATCACCGCCGAGCTGGCCGAGGTGCTGACGGGTTCTCCCGACGCTCAGGCGAGGCTCGAGCGGCTGGAGGCGCACAATGCGTTCCTCGTCGGCCTGGCCGGTGATCGCCTCTGGTTCACCTGGCATCCGATGTTCCGGGAGCTGCTGCAGCGGCGCTTGGCGATCGAACGGCCGGGAGCCGCCGGCGACCTGCACCGTAACGCCGCGGCGTGGTTCACCGGTCGAGGCGACCACGTGGCGGCCATCCATCACTTGACCGATGCGGGGGACTGGGCGGCCATCGGGCGGCTGGTGACCGAGCGGGCGGCTCCCGACATCGTCGGCTCGAACGGCCCCGCGTTGGTGGCTGCCCTGGAACCGGCGGCCGCTCGAAGCCGTGTCGATCCGAATCCGGCGACCCTGCTCGCCTCCGCTCTTGGCAACTTCCTGCGCTTCGATTACGACGCGATGCTCCGCGATGTCGACGCGGGGGCCATCAGCGCGGACGAAGATGAATCCACTCGCGACGCGCTCGGCATCGACATTCTGGTGGCCATCCTGCGGATGGGGTATGCCCGCGCCCGAGAGCCGGATGAACTTCCCGGGGCGGCCCGGCAGGTACTCAAGGTCGTCGATCAGGTGCCGCGCCACCGGGTACCGGCGGTCGAGCGATACCGGGCGATCGCCAGGGCCAACCTGGGCATCGGCCTGTTGTGGAGTGGTGACCTCGGTGCCGCCGAAATCGAACTGGTCCCGGCCGGGGAATCGTGCGCCCGGTGGGGGCTGGAATTGTCCGAACTCTCCACCAGGGGGCACCTGGCGGTCCTGGACGCCGTGCGGGGCCGCCATCGCGCCGCTCGTCGTCGGGGCCAGGAGGCTCGACAGATCGCCGAGCGCCACGGATGGACGTCAGAACCGCAGGCTTCGGCCCACGTCGTCGCTCTTGCCCTCGCCGATCTCGATAGCGTCCACCTGAACAATGCCGACGAACTGCTCACTGCCATTATTGGCGGGGCGAATCCGGATGTCGGCTGCCAGGTCGCGTTGCGCATTCTGCGTGTCCAGGTTGCGGTGACGGGCCGCGAAGCCGCGCTGGCCGAACGGCGCCGGGCGCGCTTGCAGCGACTGGTCGAGCAGCTGCCAGGCCTTCCCCCGATGTTGGCCGACTGGACCCGGGTCGCTTGCGCCGAAGTTGATATCACTCTCGGCAATCCGGCCATGGCCCGGCGCAAGCTGCGGCATGACACGACCAGCGCATACACCAACGCGCTACGCACGATTCTGGTGGGCAGGTGCCTGCTCGCCGAGAACCGGCCGGGCGAGGTGATCGAGCTGATGAACGACTCGTCGCGCGTGGTCGAGGGGTACCTCACGCCCATGGTGGACGCCCGGGTCCTGGTCGCGATCGCGGCGCATCGACAACGCCGGGACTCGCTCGCCCTGACGTCGATGTCCGAGGCGATCGATCGTGCCGCCGAATCCGGCATCGCTCGACCGTTCGTCCTGGCCGGCGCCGAAATCCGTATGCTGCTGACCCGGCATCGGAATCTGGTCCGGCGCCATCCGGAGTTCACCACCAGCCTGATGAACTCGGTGTCGACAGAGTCCGTCCACACCATGCCTGACTCGGGGTCGGCATTGCTCTCGGAGCGTGAACGCGCGGTCCTGCCCTTCCTCCCCACGCACCTGAAGGCGGGGGACATCGCGAACGAATTGTTCGTGTCGGTCAATACCGTCAAGACGCACCTGCAGTCGATCTACCGCAAACTCGGCGCATCATCGCGGCAGGAGGCCGTCGCGCGGGCTCGGGAGATGGGGTTGCTGTGAGGTACGGCGCCGCTCGGCGAACCACGAAATGGCCGAGATCGGCTGGTCGCTCGGCCGTTTCGGATGGCGGGGGGGTCGCGTCCGAGCCGGTCGGCGGACGCGATGGCGATC
This sequence comes from Nakamurella sp., assembly GCA_044867945.1. Taxonomy (GTDB): domain Bacteria; phylum Actinomycetota; class Actinomycetes; order Mycobacteriales; family Nakamurellaceae; genus Nakamurella. The sequence continues at coordinate 4,639 of JBIOVW010000129.1, forward strand.
AGCCGGGTGGTGGGTCGGGGAACACGCGGGCACCGACCGGTCGAGCTCCGTGCCGGACCAGGAGTTCGAGGATGCCGCTGAACGTGTGCTCCGCGCCAATCGGTCCGCTGATCACGGTGATCGGCTCGGTGGCGCAGATGGCGAATTCGGGCAACCCGGCGGTGATCAGGGGGCCGATGGTGCCAACGACGCGGATCTCCACGGTCGGCATCTGTTCACTCGCCTGCGGATGGGTCGCGGTCGCCCTTCGGAGCGGGTTCGGAGGGTTCCTCCTGGCCGGTCTGGCGGACTTCGCGGAGATCGATCCCCATCATCTGGAGCCAATTGATGATTCCGATCAGGGCGGCCTGGTCCGGTACCGGTCCGCGGAGCACGGATTCCACGCCCTGCTCGGTGAGGTGGGCATCGCGTAGGTGGGCCAGTGCCTCGTCCGGGACGTCGCCGGCCAGGCGGATCTCGTAGTCGATCGTCACCACCGTCCTTTCGGTACCACTCGGGCACCGACTGTTCCTCCTCCGGAGTCAACCACCAAGGGGTGGGTGGCCGGGTCATTCGTTTGGTATGACCTGATCTCCGACCATCGGGCCCTGGCAGGTCGGGTGAGCTGCCGACGATGGTTGCCGAGGCCCTCGTGCGAAGCCCACGGCGGCCGGGCGACTGGCAGGTCCGGCATGGACGCCGTCGGTCGGCGGGCCGGACCCGACCGGTATCGGTCTCGCCGCTCGGCCTGAATCACCCGGTTCGTACGGTATCTCGGTCGGTTTCGGATGCTTGGGTTGGTACCAGGGGTCGCCCATGGTGAAGGACGGTGTGGGTTCGATGACTGCGCGGCCGGGCTGGGTCGGATCGTCTGTTCCGGTCATGGTGCACCAGTGAGCAAGAGGGATGACGTGCTGGTTCGGGATGCCCGGAACCTGGCCCGCAGGCTGTTGCGCCGACAGAATCCCGAACGGTGGCTGCACTCCCAGGGGGTGGCCGACCGCGCCGCCGAGCTCGCCGGCACGGTTCGCCGTAAGGACCGGGCGATGCTGATCGCCGCCGCCTGGGTGCACGACATCGGCTATTCGCCGGACATCGCCGCGACCGGGTTCCACCCGCTGGACGGGGCGCTGTACTTGCGCGACCACGGGTGGGATCAGCGGATCACCGAGCTGGTCGCCCACCACTCGGGAGCCCGGTTCGTGCCGGCCACCCGCGGCTTCGGTCCGTTGATGGCCGAGTTCGAGTTCGAGCAGAACGAGGTGAGCGATGCCCTCGCCTACGCCGACCAGACGGTCGGTCCCGGCGGACAAAGGATGAAGATCCAGGACCGCATCGCCGAGGCGATCAGACGCCACGGACCCAATTCGCCCAACGCGCAGGCCCGGATCGACCGGGAACCCTACCTGCTTGCCGCTGCCGCCCGGGTCGAGAAGAGATTGACGTGCTCATGCGGAAGTAGCCGGCCGGCCGCTGTCTTCACCCCGGTGACACTCGTTGGAGCCCCGGTCATGGGCCGGAGCTCCGGACCACAGGAGGGCATCAACGACCACATGGTGACCGGCGCCCGGACCGTCAATCGGGCCCATCGGGGCAGTTCAGGAACCGCAGGCGGTCTTGAGTTGGGTGAACAGGCTTTCGGACGCTGCCCCGGTTGTGGTGATTGCCGCGCCCACCGCTCGCAGGTTCTCGGTGGCATCGCCGCTGCCCAAGTTGGCCACCGCCGTCTGCAGGTCCTGTAACGCCGATTGCACAGCGGCCACCGGTGCTTGGTAGTCATCCTTCGCGGCCGCCTTGACGGCATCGAAATCTGTCTGGACCTGGTCGACACCGGCCTTGATCGCATTGGTGCCTCCGGCCACCACTTGCATATTGGTCAGGTCAGCAATCGAGGTCCTGAGCTGGTCGCGGGCCTGGCAGATATCCTCCTTGCCCGCAGGGTAGCTGGACGATCCCGAGGTGCCGTCATCGACGATGTCGCGGCGGAGGGCGATGCTGATGAAGTGG
>JBIOVW010000130.1:0-2532 GCA_044867945.1 Nakamurella sp.
ACACGCCGGAGGCGTGGGCCGACATGGTGGACCGGTTCCAGAAGCAGGCTCTCCGCACCCGGCTGGGCATCCCGATCATCTACGGCGTCGACGCCGTGCACGGACACGGCAACGTCAACGGCGCAACCATCTTCCCGCACAACATCGGCCTGGGCGCCACCCGGGACCCGGCCCTTGTGCGGCGGGTAGGGGCAATCACGGCCGAGGAGGTGCGGGCCACCGGCATCCCATGGAACTTCGCGCCATGCCTGTGCGTCACCCGCGACGCGCGATGGGGCCGTAGTTACGAGAGCTTCGGCGAGGACCCGCTGCTGGTGTCCGTGCTGGGTACCGCGGCCGTCGCCGGCCTGCAGGGCCACCGGCAACGGGACCTGGACCGGAAGGATCGGGTGCTGGCCACCGTCAAGCACTTCGCCGGTGACGGGGACACCGAGTACGGCAGCAGCGAGGGCGACTACACGATCGACCAGGGCGTCACGATCACCAACCGACGGGACTTCAACCGGATCAACCTGACGCCCTACTGGCCGGCGATCCGGGTCGCCTCCGCCGGCAGCGCGATGCCCTCGTTCTCCAGCGTCGACTGGACGGAGGACGGCGTCGGCAACCCGATCAAGATGCACCAGAACCAGGAGCTGATCACCGGCGTGCTGAAGGGCCAGATGCGGCTCGACGGCTTCGTGATCAGCGACTGGAAAGGAATCCACCAGCTCCCCGGCGACTATCCCACCCAGGTCCGATTGGGCGTCAACGCGGGCATCGACATGTTCATGGAGCCGGACACCTCGCGGGCATTCGTCAGCACACTCGTCGGGGAGGTGAAGGCGGGTCGCGTCCCGCAGGCCCGGATCGACGACGCGGTCACCCGGATCCTGACCAAGAAGTTCGAACTCGGGCTGTTCGAGCACCCGTACGCGGACCGCACCCACCTCGACGAGATCGGTTCGGCGGAGCACCGCGCCGTCGCCCGCCAAGCGGTCGCCCGGTCGCAGGTGCTGCTGAAGAACTCCGGGAACGCGCTGCCGCTCACGCGGGACGCGAGCATCTACGTCGCCGGCCGCAACGCCGACGACATCGGCAACCAGTCCGGCGGCTGGACCCTGACCTGGCAGGGCTTCTCCGAACACCCCACGGTGCCGCAGCAGCCGGGCACGTCGATCCTCGACGGCATCCGGCAGGTCGCCCCGGGGGCGCAGGTGACCTACAGCGCCGACGGCTCCGCACCGACCGACGGCGCCGACGTGGCCGTCGTCGCGGTCGGGGAGACGCCGTACGCCGAGGGTTTCGGGGACGTCGGCGGGCCGGAGTGGGGCTTCGACCCGGCGGACGAAGGGCTCCTTCGCGAGCCCAAGTCGCTGGAGCTGCAGGAGCAGGACCGCGCCACCGTGCAGCGGGTCTGCGGGCAGGTGCAGACCTGCGTCGTGCTGATCGTCTCGGGCCGACCGCAGATCGTCACGGACCTGCTCGGTGACGTCGACGCGCTGGTCGCCTCCTGGCTGCCCGGCACGGAAGGTGCCGGCGTCGCCGACGTGCTGTTCGGCAGGCAGGGATTCACCGGCAAGCTGCCGGTGAGCTGGCCGAAGGAGGCCGCGCAGGAGCCGATCAACATCGGGGACCGCAACTACGACCCGCTGTACCGCTACGGGTTCGGCCTGCGCACCCGACCGTCGCGCTGACCTGGCGCTGCGCCACGTCGGCCGCCGGCCGTGCACCGAATGGGTTCGGCGATGGTCCCGGGTCGGCATCGCGCGCTACCCTCGGCGCAGTGCGGTCGATCGTGCATATCCCGGGGTCCGGGGAGGTCACATCGTGGAACGGACGGTATCCCAACGGCCGGAGCGGGCGAGGAGCGATCGGCGCGAGCCGAGCGCCCCGGACCATGACCCGAAGCGATCCGGGCCGTCGTCACCGAACTGCGTTCCCGTTCCCGGGCTGCTCACCGGGTCACCGATCATCCGCCGCACGATTTCGGTGTCCGGCTCGCCCGTCCCCACTCCGGCCGACTTCCTGCCCCTTGCGAAGCGCAAGAATTGGGATCCGGTCGAACTGAAGGTCCTGCAATTCATGTGTGACGACACCACCAAGGACTACGAGTTCAGGAAGACCAAATGGAGGGAAGACCTCTACGACCACATGGCGGACCTGCCGCAGGCCTTTTACAACTCGCTGGCCACCGTCGCGGAATGCGATGAAATCATCAACTGGTTCGACAAGAAGGAGATCAAAGATACCAGCGGTCGCCTGGTAACCCGCCGTGCGGCGCTGTTCGCCAGCGAATTCAAGGCATTCTTCAGCCCGACCATCGGCCTGGACCCGCCGACGCTGCCGACCGGTTACCAAGCGTCGGTGGACAAGAAGTACGCCGCCGCGTCGCAAAAGAGCGATCGACCGCCGTGGCAGAAGACGGACAATCCGTATTCGGGTGGCGGAAAGCAGACAGGGATCCAGAACGTCCAGATCTCGCAGCAACTCGTCGGCCAGGGCCTGCAACGACCGAACACGTGGGCGACGGGGCACGACGCGGTCTGCGTG
>JBIOVW010000131.1:0-2031 GCA_044867945.1 Nakamurella sp.
GCCGACCTGCTGGGGGTGCCGGCGTCGACGGTGCGTGGGTGGCTGCGGCGGATGAGCACCCGGTTGTCGGCGGTGCGGGTGCATTTCACGGTGGTGGCCCGCCGGGCCGGGGTCGACCAGAGCGCGCCGACCGCGTCCGGCGGGCCCTGGCGGGACCTGGTGGCCGCGGTCGGCGCGGCGTGGGTGGCCCTCACGTCTCGGTTCGGGTCGGCCGGGTTGGTCGGCGCAGTGACGGTGGGGCAGGTCGCGGCCGCGTCGTCGGGTGGTCGGCTCCTTGCCCCGGCCTGGCCCGGGACGTCGACGCCGTGTTGATCAACACGAGCTGCCCCTGACGCCGACCCAGGTCGGTCCGGGATCGTCGCGAGGACCATTGCCCGGCAACCCGTGTCGGGCCATTCGAACGACGACAGGGGTTTGGTGAGCGGCGAGATGGACGCATTCAAACGGCGGGAACGGGCGCAGCAGGTCGCGTTGTTCCGGTACCAGTTGATCTGCCCGGCGCTGGCGGCGGGCCTGTCGACCAAGCAACGCGGGAAGGTGGTCCGGGCGATCGCCGAGGCCACTCATGACGGCCCGTTCGGCGGCCGGGTGCGGTACTCGCGGGAGGCCCTGGACCGGTGGATCCGTCGGTACCGGGCCGGCGGGTTCGAGGCGCTGTCGCCGTCGACCCGGCAGCCCGGCACCCGGATCGACGCCCAGGTGTTCGAGCTGGCCGAAGCGCTCAAGCGGGAGAACCCGGACCGCACCGTCGCCCAGGTCGCCCGGATCCTGCGGGCCTCGACCGGCTGGGCGCCGTCGGAATCGACCCTGCTGCGGCACTTCCACCGGCTCGACCTGATGGTCCCCGGCGGCGCCGGGCCGGCGGTATTCGGCCGGTTCGAGGCCGCCGACTGCAACGAACGGTGGGTCGGTGACGCCCTGCACGGCCCCAGGATCGCGGGCCGCAAGACGTACCTATTCGCGTTTCTGGACGACCACAGCCGCCTTGCGGTGGGTTACCGGTTCGGGTTCGCCGAGGACACCGTCCGGCTCGCCGCGGCCCTGCAACCCGCGTTGGCCAGCCGCGGCGTCCCCGAAACCGTATACGTCGACAACGGTTCCGCCTTCGTGGACTCCTGGCTGCTGCGCGCCTGCGCCGTCCTCGGGATCCGGCTGGTGCACAGCCGACCGGGCAAACCCCAAGGGCGCGGGAAAATCGAACGCTGGTTCCGCCGGGTGAACGACCAATTCCTGGTCGAGGTGCCCGACAGCACCGCCGACGACGTCCGCGACGCCGGGATGACCCCGGCCGCGGCCCTGCTGGAACTCAACGGGTTGTTCACCGCCTGGGTGGAAACCGGCTACCACCACGACGTCCACTCCGAGACCGAGCAAACACCCCTGCAGCGGTGGACCCAGGGATGGGACCGGGCCGGCCGGGCCCCGGTGATGCCGGCCCCGCAGGACCTGACCGAGGCGTTCCTGTGGTCCGCGCAACGCGTGGTGACCAAGACCGCGACCGTGTCCCTACTCGGCAACACCTATCAGGTCGACCAGGCCCTGGCCGGCCGGAAGATCGAGCTGCTGTTCTCCCCGTTCGACCTGGAAAAGCTGCAGGTCCGCTACCAGGACCGCGACCACGGACCGGCCGTGCCACACCGGATCACCCGGCACACCCATCCCAAGGCCCGTCCCGAGACGACCGAGGGCGCACTACCACCGCGGACCGGGATCGACTACCTGGCCCTGGTCGCCGAGGAACATCAGCAGCAGGTCGCCGCCGACCAGAAGATCAACTTCTCCGCGCTCTACCCCGGCGAACTGCCCGGGCAGCTGAGCATCGACGACGCCCTGCGCGACATCAACGACCAGAACGCCCCGGTCGACGGGCGGGAGGTGGCCGAGTGAGCGTGCAACGCGTGCAGGCCCACTACGGCTTCACCCGCATGCCCTTCGGCCGCAACCTCGCCCCGGGCATGCTGCACCGCTACACCGGGCACGGGGAAGCGGTCGCGAGGATCTCCTGGTGCGTGGACCAACACCCCCTCGGCG
>JBIOVW010000132.1:0-2324 GCA_044867945.1 Nakamurella sp.
GAGATCAGCTCCCGGCTGCGCGCCGAGGCGACCCCGCTCAACCGCACCGGGGTCGGGCAGATCCTGGCCGAGGAGGGCTTCGGGCGGCTGCTGCGCGGGCCCGCACCCCAGGCCAGCACCAGCCCGGGGACCGCCGGGCGGGACACGCACCTGCCCCGGGCGTCGGTCATCGACTTCGCCGCGTTCCCCTACCGCGCCGAGACCAGCCTGGCCGGGCTGCTACTGATGATCCCCGACCTGGTGGCCCTCGACCTGCCCGCCCTGGTGACCCAGGCCGGCTACCCGGGCACCGCGGCGATCCCCGCCACCAGCCGGATTCTGTCGCTGCTGGCGCTGAAGCTGACCGCCACCCGGCGGGTCTCCCACGTCGATGACCTGCTCGCCGACCCGGCCAGCGCGCTGTTCGCCGGGCTGTCGGTGCTGCCGAAGAAGTCCGCGCTCACCGACTACTCCTACCGGCTCGGCCACGACCACCAGCAACGCTTCCTGGCCGCCCTGGACCAGAAGATGATCGGTGCCGGTACGGCAGCCGCACTTCGTTATGAGGTCTGCCGTTGGAGTCGTGCCCGGTGGTGGAACCACCTTGCGCGGGCTTGGTGGCGGCGTCTCCAGAGGCTCCACCGCAGGTGGTGGTGTTCGGGCAGGTGGCGGCGGGTGAGCAGGTTGAACAGGCGTTTGACCTCGGCAACGCTGAGCGGGATCAGCCCGGGATCTCGGGGGGGTGGCTGGTCAGGCCGGGTGGGCAGCGGGGCCGCTGGCCGGTGGCGGGTGGCCGCTGCGGCGGCGGTGACCGCGCAGACGGCGAGGGCGGCCATGGCCAGCACGGTGTGGCGCAGCAGCGCGGTGTAGCGGCGGGCCTGGGAGTGGTCGAGTCCGAAGTGGTCCTTGCCGAACTCGAAGTCCTCCTCGACCGGCCAGCGCAAGCAGGCCACCGCGACCAGGACGGCCAGCGTGACGGGCCGCCCGGGTGGGACGTAGCAGTAGTGGTAGGCCAGCTCCCCGGACTGGTGGTGGCGGCGGAGGAGCAGGAAGTGCCGCGGGCTGGCGGTGGCCACCCAGGCCCAGGCGTAGCTGCGCTCGCCCTTGGAGCCGGGAACGGTCACCGTTTGCCAGTGCTGCTCCCCGATCAGGTGGGTGGCGGCGAGGGTGTCGGCGCGCAGCCGGGTGGCCGGGTTGAGGTCGAGGGTGAACGCGCAGCCCACGCGCAGCACGTAGCCGATCTGGTGATCTTCCAGGTGCCGGCGCAGCTGGCTGGACCGTCCGTAGACCTCGTCGCCGGCACACCACGGGGGCATCGCCTGGTCGGCGAGGGCGTCGGTGATGATGTCGATGGCCAGCTGGGGCTTGGTGCGGAAGACAATGTCGGCGGGGATGCCGAGCGCGGTCCGGCGGTCCGGGTCGTCGAGCTGCTCGGCGGGCAGGTAGAGCCGGGCCCCGATCAGGGCGTGCCCGCCGCGGGTGGCATACGAGCAGTGCACCGTGTTCACCCCGTTGGCGACCTGCCCGGCGCAGCCCATGTACTGGCGTTTCACCCCCGCGGTCGAGGTCCCCTTCTTCTCCTGTCCGGTCTCGTCCAGCGCCGCGACCGCCAATCCCCCGGCCGGCGGGGCCAGGTGTTCGGCCACGAACCGGCGGATCACGCCCATCGCCGCGGCGGTGTCCCACACCGCGTCGTTGAGCAGCCGCTGCATCCGGTCCGGGGTGGCGTCCCCGGCGTGCTCGGAGATCGTCCAACAGTTCTTGCGTGGCAGATCGCTCATCAACCCGGTGATGTACTTGCGGGCCTGTCGTCGCGGCCCGACCCGGGCGAAACAGTGGCTCAGCCGTCCGTGCAGCTCGTCCAGATTCTCCTGCGCCAGCGTGGCCTCTACCATGGCCGCAGCGGCCGCCTCATGATCTTCTTGCGTCACAACATGATGATCATCGGGTGGCCGCCCTCGTTACACCCTCCCGCCAGCCAAGATCACGAAGTGCGGCTGCCGTACTGGGCTCGGGCGGGCAGGAGACCGACGCCGCGGCGTCGAATCCGGCGGCGGATCCGGTGCCGACCGTTGCCGCGTCCCAGATCGCAGCTCCCGTCTCGGAGGCGGCCGCAGTCGACACCGACGTCGCCCCCGCTCCGGGTATGGACCCCGACCTCGCACCGCCCGACGGGCCGGGCCCCGACTCTCCGCCGTTCGGGGTCGACGCGCTGGCGATGCGCGACGAGCTGCGCACTCACGGAGTGGATCTCTCGGACGACAAGCTCTACATTCTTGTCGACACGGCGAACAAGTACATCGCCGAAGGCGACATGGACCTGGACGCGTGGGACCCCCGGATCA
>JBIOVW010000133.1:0-3250 GCA_044867945.1 Nakamurella sp.
ACGGCGAACATCAGGCACGAGCGCACGGCTTTGCCGTCGACCAGCACGGTGCACGCCCCGCACACCCCGTGCTCGCAGCCGAGCTTGGTACCGGTCAGGCACAAAGTCTCACGGAGATGATCGGCCAGGGTCTGCCGGGCCGGCACGGTGGTCCGGTGCTCCACCTCGTTCACCCACATGGTGACATCGACTCTGTCTGCCGGAGTGCACTTGTCGTTCATGAACGGCTACCAGCTTCCTGGAGGGTGCGCTCGACGAGCGCAGCGACGAGATGGCGTCGGTAGGTGCGGGATCCGTGGATGTCGCCGATGACGGCCAGTAGTTCGGCGGCTGCGGCCCCGGCGGCCTTGGCCGTTGCCGGGTCGAGCGGGGAGCCCGCCACCAGAGCCTCTGCGCGCTCGCTGCGTTGCACGGTGCCCACCGCCGCGCCGACCGCGATGCGAGCGGATCTGCATACGTCGCCATCCATGTCGACGACGACCGCGACGTTGGCGAGCCCGTAGTCGCCGCTGCGCCTGGCAAACTCACCGAACGCCCACCCCGCCGTCCGCCGGGGGATCCAGACGTGGGTCAACACCTCGTCGGAATGCAGCGCGGTGCTGAAGGGCCCGACGAAGAGTTCATCGGCCGAAAGGGTCCGTTCGCCGCGGACGCCGGCGACGGTCACCTTTCCGCCGGCGGCCAGCAGGGCCAACGGCCACTCCGCGGCACCGTCGCCGTGCGCGATGGATCCGCCGATGGTTCCCCGGGTCCGAATGGCGGCATGCGCGATGTGCCGGCCGGCTTCCCCGAACAGCGGTGCGTTCTCCCGCACCACCTTCGATTTGATGACCTGCTCGTGGGTGGTCAGGGCGCCGATCCGCACGTGGTTGTCGACCAGCTCGATTCGTCGAAGCCGGGGGATTCGGCCGAGGTCGACGATTGTCGTCGGCGCCGACAGCCGGATCGCCATGAGCGGCATCAGGCTCTGCCCACCGGCCATGGCCTTGGCGTCCGGGTCGTCGGCCAGCAGTCGGCACGCCTCGCCGATCGTGGCCGGGGCGGCATACCGCAGGGGTGGGAGTTTCATGTGGTCCTCCTGCTCGATGTGCATGCGCCGGCGATCGGCCGGGCGTGTCGGTCCCCCCCGAGGTCGATGTCCTCGGATCAGAGCCAGCTGGTCGGGTCGAGTCTGGTGGCCAGGTTCGTCGCCGGGTCGATCCGTCGGCCGGCGTCCCGGGCACTGTCCGACCGCAACAGGGCGGCGCGCACGAGCTGTCCGCCGACGAACCTGGCCGGCTCGGGTGGCAACCAAGGGCCGCTCGGCGTGCGGGTCAGACCGCAGCCGCTCCACTCGTCCGCGGTGTCGGTCACCAGGCTGGCCAGAATGCGGCCGCCGACCCGGGACGGGCCGACCCCGTCCCCCGAGTATCCGGTCCCGACGAAGACCCGGGGGTGGCTGGGCACGGCGGTGAAGAACGGCAGCGAGTTCACCGAATACTCCACGGGCGCCCGCCAACTGGTGACCGCGGTCGACACCAGCTGCGGGAACAGCAGATTGAAGCTTCGGCGGAGGATCGCCGGTCGGGGCACCGGACCGAACATGGAGCTTGCCCCGCGACTCCGGTAGCCGAGCCCGACACCGCCCTTGCCGAAAAGCACCCGGCCGTCGTCGGTGGAGCGCCAGTAGTTCAGCACCCGTCGCGAGTCGGAGACCGCGGTGTGCGTCGCGCCGATAACGCTGCGGAGCCACTCGGGCAGCACCTCGGTGACGAAGTTGTCGCTCGCGGTCATCACCAGGTGGCGGCGTGCCCACGAGAACTCCGATGCCCAGGCGTTGATCGCCAACACGACGCCGGCCGCGCTGACGGTGCCGCACGATGTCCCGACAACGACCGGGCGGTCCCCGGTGATCGTCCTGACGGGAGTGTGTTCGTGCACCCGGACGCCGAGTTCGATCGCCACCCGACGCAGTCCGCGGGCCAGCGCCGCCGGCTGCAGGGTGGCCGCGGTCGGATCCAGCACCCCCGCGCGGGCGTTCGGTCCGGCGAGCTCGCGGGCCGTCCCGGCGGTGATCTCGCGCAGCGGGTTCTGCGGCACATCGGCGAGAGCGGCCAGCGTCTGGTCCCAGGACCCGTCCTGGTCCGGTGCGGTCGATGTCCACAGCCAGCCGTCGTGGTGAATCTCCGCCTCGATGCGGTGTTCGTCGGCGAAGGCGATGATGTCCTCGACGGCATCCGCCGAGGCCACCGCGATCCGCGTGGCCTCCTCGGCGCCGCAGTGCGCGACCAGTGCCGGGTACTTGGGCCACAGGTTCATCAGCATTCCGGCGTTGGTTCCGCTCGCGCCGCCGCCACAGATCTGCGCCTCGAGCACCACGACATCGATGCTCGGGTCGCGCTGCTTCAGCTCGATCGCCGTCCACAGGCCCGTGTATCCGCCGCCGACGATGCAGACGTCGGCCCGGGTTGCGCCGCGCAGCGCAGGAGCGTGGGGGCCATCGGTGCTCAACGCCTGGGCCAGCCAATGACTGCTCAGGCTCGCGCCGGCCGGTGGGTGACGGAATCGCATCATGTCTCCGCCTGCAGGTCCGCGGAAGGCTCGAGGCCGTCCCGCAATTGGAATGCCCGCTCGACCGCCTCCACGATCTGCTGATAACCCGTGCAGCGGCACAGGTTTCCCGAGATCAACTCCCGGATCTGCGCGCGATCCAGGACCAGCCCACTGTCGTAGGCCGGCTTGAGGGTCATCAGGAAGCCTGGGGTGCAGTAACCGCACTGCAGCGCGTGGCACGCCGAGAACGATTCCTGGAGCGGGTGCAGCCGGCCGTCCTCGTCGGCCAGGCTCTCGACCGTTTCCACGTCGCCCTGGTCGACCTGGACGGCCAGGGTGGTGCAGGACCGAATCGGCTCCCCGTCGAGCAGCACCGTGCACGAGCCGCAGACGCCGTGCTCGCAACCCACCCGGACGCCCCGCAGGCGCAGATCCGTGCGCAGCATGTCGCACAGCAATCGGCGTGCCTCGACATCTCGTTCGTGCATCTCTCCGTTGACCTGGACCGTGATGTGATGCCTGGTCATGCCCTGCTCCTTGCTCGTCCGACGGCGCTCCGGACGGTCCGGGTGATCATGGTGCGGATGACGTCCCGGCGGTACCGGGCGTCGGCGTGCAGGTTCGGCGGCGGCCGCAGATCGGTCACGGCTTCGGCGGCCACCTCGTCCAGGTGATCGGGGCTGATGTCGGTGCCGATCAACCGGTTCTCGGCGTCGGG
>JBIOVW010000134.1:0-3506 GCA_044867945.1 Nakamurella sp.
TTGCCGCTGTTGACGTAGCTCCACACGTTGGCGTAACCGAGGTTCTCGCAGACCGCCACCAAGCGGCCCATCGGCACCCGTCGCGCTCCGAGGTTCACCGCGCGCAAAAACCCGACCAGCACGCTCATGGCCCACAACTGTAGAACCCGGCGGACGCGGGATCCCTTGTACCACCGCCCCGGCGGCACCAGCTGCCCGCGTTCCCGGGCCGGGACCGGGGACGTCGAAGATCACACACGGGGAAAGGGACACCGATGTCGACCACTGAGCGGATCCACTCTGGCCAAAGGTCTTGCCCGCCCGCCAGGCGGCGGAAGGACACGGCCGCGACGCCGGCAGGCTCTACGCGGCGCTGTGACGCAGTCGGGGCCGGTGGGACCGGGGGTCAAGGGGGGCCGGCGTCGCTCTACTCGCTCGCGCTCTCGCCTCCGAGCGCTCATCACCCGCCGATGACCCAGATCTCGGATCTGGGTTCAGCTGGCCGGGCGTGCCGCCGGCTCGAGCCGATTGCCGAAGATCCCCAACGCCACGGCCGCGACGGCAGCGATCGCGCCCGAGATCACCAGGGGCAGCACACCGTCGCCGGGGCCGACCTGCCAGAGCAGTCCGGCCCACAGGCCGGCGACCAGGATTCCCATGCCGGTGAGCCCCTGGTAGAGACCCTGGGCGTGACCGCGGGCTTGTGGGGGCGCGAGGGCGCTGATCCAGGCGCGGCCGACGCCCTCGGTGATCCCGGCGAACCCGCCGTACACGACGAGCAGCGGCACCATGAGCGCGGGGGAGTCCACCAACCCGAGCCCGAGGTATCCCACGGCGAAGCAGGCCAGGCCGAGGGCGAACACCCGGGACCGGGGCCAGCGATCGCTCAGCGCCCCGGCGGGGTAGGCGATCGCGGCGTTCGCCAAGTTGAACAGCGCGTACGCCGCCATGAGCGCCGAAGCGCCGAACCCGACCTCGGTGAGCCGCAGCAGGATCAGGGCGTCCGGGAAGTTGGCGATCGCGAAGACCCCGAGCACGGCGGCCAGGGTCCGCACCTGTCGCGGCAATGCAGGTCGGGCGGCATCGGGGGCAGCGCTCACCTGACTGATGTGCGCCGTCCGGGTTTCCCGGACCGGCACGATGAGCAGGACGCTGAGCACGGCGGGCACGACCGCGATCCACAGGGCGGCTCGAACGTCGCCGCCCGTCGCGGTCAGGATCGCCAGGCCGAGCAGTGGCCCGATGACCGCGCCCACGGTGTCGGCCGCCCGGTGGAACCCGAACGCCCGGCCCAGCCCGGCAGGCGGCACCCCGTCGGCGAGCAGGGCGTCGCGGGGCGCGCCCCGGATCCCCTTGCCGACCCGATCCACGACCCGGCCCACGAGCACTGTCTGCCAGATCGCGGCGCTGGCCACGACCACCTTGCCGAAGGCCGCCAGACCGTACCCGGTCAGGATCGCGGGTTTCCGTCCCACCCGGTCGGAGATCCGCCCGCTCAGGTACTTCAGCGCGGCGGCCACCCCTTCGGCGAGCCCCTCCACGAGACCGACGACCGAGGCGGGAGCCCCCAGCACGCTGGTGAGCAGGATCGGCAGCAGCGGGTACATGAGCTCGCTGGCGGCGTCCTGGGCCAGCGACACCCCCGAAAGGATCTTGACGTTGCGGGTCAGCCATCCGTGGGTCGGCGTAACTGGGCCCACACCGGCTGGATCTGCGGGATCGGCAGACACGCTTAGCCTCGATCCACCGATGGGCCGGGTCGGTGTGGGCTGGTCGTGGCGGTGGCGTGGTGAGCGGGCGGGGGCGTGGCAGTTCTGCGGACCTTGCTGTCCGGGCCGTTCCATTGTGAGCTCGAGTCGGGCAGCGGTGGCTGCGGGGTGGTTAGGACGCGGGGTCGGATGGCGGGTCGCTGACCCTGTTGAACAGTGCGGTCCAGGCGGTCTGCCAGGGCCAGCCTTGAGGCAGGTGGAGGGTCACCCGGCGAGCTGAGGTCGCGACCCTGGCGGGGACGGTGATCAGTTTGCGACGGATTGTTGCCGTGGTCGCCCGGGCCAGGTCGGGCGCTGCGAGGGTTCCCGCTGCGCGGGTGAGGTTGAACGCGATGACTGCGAGCACGAGCCAGGCGGCGTTGGCAGCGAACACTCCGGAGGGCAGGTGCGCGAGTGCGGAGTTCTTCAGGTCCGCGTGGACCTGCTCGATGATGGCGTGGCCCCGGTGGGTCTTGTCCGCAGCGACGGTGTCCAGGATCGCCGGGGCGGCGGTGGTGAAGAACGCGTGGAAGCGCCACACGTCGAACAGGGTGTCCTGGCCGGCGGCCCGCTTGGTCTCGGCGTTGACGTCGGGGATCCGGCGCACCACCAGCCGCCCCGGCACCTGCTCGGGCTTCTTCTGCGCGGCGAAGGCGGTGAACGGAATCTCGGCGACCTCGGCACGAGAGATCCAACGGCCGGTGTCTTCATCGAAGACGGCGTCGGTGTACTCGATCGTGGTCCAGGCATCCTCACCGATGGTGGCGATCGCCTTCTTGACCGCTTGGTCCATCCGCACGGTGACCGACACCGCGGCACCGCCGGTGATGGCGGCGCGCACGGCTCCGCGTCCGTAGAACGCTGAGTCCATCCGCACCAGCACCAGCCCAGTCGTTCCCAGCAGCCGTCGGGTGGTTCTGACCGCGTCGGCGACCAGCCGTTTCGCCCCGCGTGGTGACCCGGTCGATCCCTTGCGCAGCCGTTGGGCCACGATCACCGGCGCGCTCGTCGTTGTGGCCACGGTGGCCAGCAACACGTTGAGGCCACGAACTCCGGAGTAGCCAAACCCAGCGCCCTGCTTGGCGTGGCCGTGGACCTCGATGATCGTGTCGTCGACATCCAGCAACGCGTACTCACCGACGCCGGCGGCGGTGTTGCGACCAGAAGGCTGGCCAAGCAGTCGGGTGAGCCCGGCCAAGGCCAGCAAGAACCGGGAGGCGACCGCGTCGAGCTGACGCACGTGCCCGAAGGTGAATGCCCGCAGGAACGAGCCCAACGTCGACGGAGCATAGGCGCGGGCGAACACCCGACCAATCCCACCGTGGCGAAGCAACGCCATGTCATCGATCGAGTCCGCCCCGGCGAGCATCCCGCCCACCAGCGAAGCGACCTTCAACCCCGCGTTCGCGCCCTTGTCCGTGGGGACCCTCAGATGCTCATCGGCCAGATCCCCAAGCCCTGCGGCCTCGGCCAGCGCCAACACCGGCACCAGACCGCCAGTCGACACCAGATTCGGATCATCGAAGCCGATCGAAGTCCGGCCAAGAGTGTGAGAAAGTCGCATCTACGAGATGCCCTTCGCGTCGCGGTCGAATCGTTGCCTGAAGAACTCCGATTCTCCTGCCACGCAAGGGCATTCTCACTACACGACGCGCACACCCGACCCGGCCCATCGGTGGATCGAGGCTAAGTCATGCGTTGGGCAAGTACTTGTCGTGCATGGGACGGCCCCACCTCTCCACGACGTAGTCGCGTTCCCAGGTCTCGACGTGTCGTGGT
>JBIOVW010000135.1:0-3887 GCA_044867945.1 Nakamurella sp.
CGGCACGCCGACCACGCCCTCGCGGTCAGCAAGGGTGGCGTCACCGACCTGCGCAACGGCAACGGGCGGTGCGCCCGATGCAACCTGGTCAAGGACCTGACCGGGTGGGCCACCCTGGTCAAGGACGGCACGATCACCACGACCACCCCCACCGGCCACCAGCACTTGAGCCGACCGCCCCGGCCGGCACGATCCCAATCCTGGTTCCCCACCATCGAATTCGACATCCACTGGCCCGACACCGGCTGAACCAGCCGGCGTCATCCTCGGCGCCGGCGCGGCGACCCACCACGCCTCGCCGGCCCGGCGTCAGCCGCCGGGCTCCCGCACCAGCACGAGGTCGAATGACTTGTCGTGGTGGTGGATCGAACCGAAGCCCTCGGCAAGCCGCCGGCCGCCTCCACCCCAGCGAAGGGAAATGATCTCGGCAGCGATGCTCACTGCTGTCTCTTCGGGTGTGCGCGCGCCGAGATAAAGGCCGATCGGCGATGAGAGCCTTTGCAGCTCTTCCTCTGTCAGACCATTCTCGAGCAGGCGCCGGTGTCGGTCCTCGTGCGTTCGCCGGGACCCCATGGCACCGATGTACGCGACTTCCGGCAGTCGTAGGGCAACTTCGAGCAACGGAACGTCGAATCTGGGGTCGTGGGTGAGTACGGCGACGACCGCGCGGCCGTCGATGCGACCGGCAGCGGCCTCCGCGGACAGGTATCGATGTGGCCAATCCACGACCACTCGATCCGCGTGGATGAACCTGGACCGGGTGGCGAAGATCGGCCGGGCGTCGCAGACGGTGACGTCGTATCCCAGGTAGCTTCCGATCCGGGTTACCGCGGCGGCGAAGTCGATGGCGCCGAACACGAGCATTCGGGGCCTGGGTGCGAAGGCCGCAACGAAGACGCGCATTCCTTCGCCCCGCCTTTCACCATCCGGGCCGTACGTCAATGTCGCTGATCGACCCGCGGCCAGCATTCCGCTCGCATCGTCGACGACGGCGGAGTCGACGCGAACGGAACCCAATGATCCGGACGCCCTGGCGCCGGGCCGCACGAGGATCCGGCGGCCCACGCGGGCCGGATCCGGATGATCGATGACCGTGCAGACGGCAACCGGCCGCCCCGCGTCCACGTCGGCCGAGACCTCGGCAAGCTCTGGATATGTGCTCCGGTCCACCTTCTGGACGAACACATCGAGAATCCCGCCGCAGGTGAGGCCGGCGGCGAAGGCGTCGTCGTCACTGACACCGTATCGCTCCAGCTTCGGTGTCCCGGAGGCAAGGACCTGCTGCGCCAGCTCGTAGACCGCTCCCTCGACGCAGCCGCCGGACACGCTGCCCACGACGGAGCCGGCCGGGCCGACAACCATCGACGCGCCCGGCATGCGTGGTGCCGACTTCCACGTGGCGACCACCGTGCCGAGACCAGCGGACCGACCCTGCTGCCACCAACCGGTCATCTCGGGCAGAATCTCGCGCACCGCGCACCTCAGTGGTGGGGCTTGCGCAGAAGGACGGTGAGCACTCGGATCACGTGGTCCCGGAACTCCTCCATGAAGTTCGTCAGGAAAGCGCTGGTGGATTCGTTGGCAACGACGCCTCCTCCGGGAAACGCCTCCTTCGTGTAGTGGATGTACGCCTCCGGGGCGGTCATTTGCCGGGCGTTCGAGAAACTGAGAACCGCACGGAGACTTTGTTGTCCGACCGCGGTACCGAGGTGCCCGACGGACGCGCCGATCACTCCGGCGGGAATGCAGTCGAACGCGTTCGATCCCACGGCCGCGATGCCCAGTCGATGGCGTTCTTGAGGGCGCCGGGTATCGATCGATTGTATTCAGGGGTGACGAACAGGACCGCATCCACGTGGCGGATCGACTCCTTGAGTTTCAGCGCCTCCGGCGGGAAGTCCGAGTCGAAGTCGGGGCTGTACAACGGAAGATTGCGGATGGGGATCTCGGTGAATTCGAGTTCATCGGGTGCCAACCCGATCAAGACCTGGGCGAGTTCCCGGTTGATCGATGTCGATGACAGGCTGCCGACGAAGTAGCCGACCTTGTACTTTCTCACGTGTGTTCCTTGCACAGTTGGCTTGATGAAGGGGCGCAGAGGTGGGGGAGCTGCCCGGCAGCCGGCTTGCGCGCGGCGGCCTCGTGGCGGACGCTGCATGGACACCCGCCCACCCGGAGGAGCGATGCCATGTTGACGATCATCACGCGTGTCCGGCTTCGCGGTGATGCCACGGAGCAGTGGGACGAGGCCATGCACCGTCGGGTCGAAGCCGCCAGGGACTGCCAGGGGTGGGTCGCTGCGCAGGTGTTGCGGGGTCGGGACGACCGACTGGCCCGCGCGATCGTCGGCGTGTGGGAGTCCGTCGAGGACTGGGCGGCCTGGCACGACGATCCGACCTTCCGGGCGACCAGACAGGAATTGGCCGGCCTGGAGGACGGCTCCGGCGAGAGCACCTGGTACGAGACCCTGGAGCTGCAACCCGACCGCTGACATCCCGACCGCTATTCCAGCTCGCCGAGCGCATACCGGTAGGACAACTTCACCAGCCCCCAGACGATCTCCAATTCCGCCGCATCGCGAGGCCCGTAGACCAGGATCGAGTTCTGCTGCGGATGCCGGACGCCCCACGCCGACGCCTCGATGCTGTCCTTGTACCGCTCGGGCAGCGTCAGGTGCAGACTTCCGTCCTGGTGCGGGTGGATGTGCGCGAATTCCCGCCCCGCCTGGAACGCGGATCCCGCTCCGGAGCCGATGCCCTCGGGCAGGAACACCGATCGTGCGTGTGAGACGGACACGAGCGTGGGGGCCATGTAGACGAACGGCAGCGCCCGCATTCGTTCCCACAGCTGTTCCTGCTGCATGATCGGCGCGATCTGGGAGATCTGTCCGTGCGGCGCAGGTCCCATGATCTTCGGCGGGGAACCGGAACGTTCGGGTAGGTCCATCATCTGGCCAATGCCTCTGCGGTGCTGGCGACGATGTCGGTCACGGCCCGCTCCGCGGTTTCCAGGGCGCCCTCGATGTAGCCCGGAAAACGCAGGGAGACATCCGATCCCACGAAGTACACCGAGCCGTGCCGATCGCCGAGCGCCTTGTGGACGCGGCTGAACTGGCCGATCCTGGGCGACACCCAGGGGCCCTTGAACAGCGGATCGGCACCCCAGTCGTGGTACTCGTAACCAAGGACCTCGGCCTCGGGAAGGTAGTGATGGACGGCGGCCGCGACGGTCGAGTCGGACGGCTGGAACGAGTCGGTGTCGGTGAAGGCGACCAGCAGGCGGGTGCCGTCGCCGGCGTCGAGGTAGTCGTACAGGGTGGGGAAGACGCCATCACCGACGCAGGACACCCCGGCGGGCACGTTGCCGACGCGCACCAGGATCTTGATCCCCCGGCCGCCGTGCCCCTCGGCGATCACGCGAGCCCGCTCCGGCGGCAGCGGCGGATCGAAGGTGATGCCGCGCCAGGTGTTGAGCGGGGTTGCCACGATCACCCGCCGGCCGAGAAACTCCCGCCCATCCGCAGTTCCGACTCGAACGACGTCGTCAGCGTCCTGTCGGACAGCGGTGACAACGGTGCCCAGTCGTACCTGCGGCACCCCGGCGGCCATGGCGGAGGCCAGCAGCCCGATTCCGTCCGGCACGACCTCGTCGATAGAGAGCACGACACCCAGCACGCTGTGGTGATGGGCGGCGACGAACTGCAGCGCCCACAGTGCGGACGACTCGGTCGGGTGCTGGCCCATCATGTTCCACCCCCACGCGAGCACCAGCTGACGGGTGGCCGGCCCGAGACCCAGCGAGTCGACGTAGTCCTGGAGTGGGATGTCCAGGTCCTCCAGGCCCTGGTTCTCCAGACCCGCCTCCACGTCGATGCGATGGGCGTCGGC
>JBIOVW010000136.1:0-6417 GCA_044867945.1 Nakamurella sp.
GGAGCCGTGCCGGCCGCAGCGCTGCGGGCCGGCCTCGGGTTGGCGGAGCGACCGACCGACGTGCTGCTGACCTACTGCGCCGCGCTCGGCCTGGTGGACCGCGACATCGACGCGGACGATCGCATCGAACTCACCGAGTTGGGCCGCCGGCACCTCGTCGCGGGATCGCCGTTCGACCTGCGCCCGTACTACGCGTCGTTGGCCGAACGCCCGGCGGTCGGTGAGCTCGTCGAGGTGTTGCGCACCGATCGGCCGGCGGCCTGGGCCAGCGCGAAACATGTTGATGCCGACCACTCTTCGGACTGGTCGGGGCGGCTGGGCGACGTGGCATTCGCCGGGCGGGTGACCGCGGCGATGGATGCCCGTGGTGCGTTCCTGGCACCCGCCCTGGCCGCGGCGGTGGCGGACCAACCCATCACCGCGTTGTTCGACATCGGGGGCAGCTCGGGCGTGTACGGCGCGGCGGTACTGGCCGATCGCCCCGGCGCCCGTGGCACGGTGCTGGAACGGCCGCCCGTCGACGCCGCAGCCCGGACCATGCTCGCCGCACGGGGTCTCGCCGACCGAATCGACGTCGTCACCGCAGACATGTTCGCCGATCCGTTCCCATCCGGGTTCGACGCGCACCTGTTCTCCCACGTGTTGCACGACTGGGACGCCCCGCGGGTGGAGCAGTTGATGGCGAAGTCGTTCGCGGCCATCGCACCGGGCGGCGTCCTGATCGACCACGACACCCACATCGACGCCGACAAGCGGGGACCCCTGCCGGTGGCGGAATACTCCGTGCTTCTGATGCACTCCACACCGGGCAAGTGCTGGTCGATCGGGGAGTTGACCAGAATGGCCCGGCGCGTGGGGTTCGTCGACGTGGAGCACAGGGCGGCCGCCGGTGACCGTGGCGTGCTGCTGGCCCGCAAGCCCGGGTGAACCGAGGCAGATTCCCGTCGTCACCGGCACGTCGGTCTTGCTACGGTCAGCACAGATCGGATATTTCGGACATGCTAGAGACCTGAGGGCGGAAAATGACACAGCTGGAACGAGCCGACCTTGTGCTGCAGGGTGGCGGGGTCAAGGGCATCGCGCTCGCCGGCGCGGTGACGGTCATGATGCGGACACACCGGTTCCCGCGGGTGGCCGGCACCTCCGCCGGCGCGATCCTGGCCGGCCTGCTGGCCGCCGGGTACAACGCCGACGAAATCCACTACGCGATGCTGGATCTCGACTACCGTCGGGTGCCTGATCGGCGCTGGCCACCCCTCATCGGACCCGGCTTCGACCTGGTGACCTCCAACGGTCTGTACCCCGGCGACTACATCCACGAGTGGATCGGCAATCGACTGGCCGAACGGAATGTGGAGACATTCGCCGACCTTCGCCTGCCGGAGGACCCCGACGCTGATCCGGAACTCACCGGTGACAAGGGCTTTCGGCTGGTCGTCACCGCCACCGACATCACCAGGGGCCGGGCCCTGCGACTGCCCTGGGACTACCGGTCCGCGTTCGGTCTCGACCCGGCCGAGCAGTCCGTGGCCGACGCCATCCGCATGTCCATGTCGATCCCACTGTTCTTCAAGCCCTGCGAGCTGGTGGACCAGCGCACCGGAAAGGCGTCGACCATCGTGGACGGCGGCGTCCTGAGCAACTTCCCGCTGGAGTTGTTCGACCGGCAGGACGGTCAATGTCCGCGCTGGCCGACCCTGGGCATCGGGGTGATTCCGGACCTGCCGGGCGCGGACGGCACCCTGATTCCAGGGCTGCCCATCCCACCCGGCCCACTGCGCCTGCTGTCCGCGGTGGCGATCACGGCGATGCTCGGCCACGACCAGACGTACCTCGCCCAGCCACCGAACGATGCCAGGCTGACCCGCATCGACACCGGCGCTGTCGGGATCGTCTCTTTCGGCATCGACGAAGCCGTCCGGGAGAGCTTGTTCCGCAACGGCGCGAACGCCGCCGAGGCATTCCTTTCCGACTGGAACTGGCATGAACACCTCGCCCGGTACCACCCCAACTGCGTGCCGTCGGCGTGAGACGGGTACCGGTCCGCACCGCAATATTTGTTCGACATGTCTGATTCGAGAGCTTAGTCTTGATCTGTCACGGGAATCCATCTTCGGGGGGGCCGAATGGAACCGCTTCGGCCACCACATCTTCCGGAGCTGCCTGAGCTGGTGCAGTCGTTGCTCGAGCAGGACCCCGACCTGGCGCGCAGTCTGGAACGCCTGAGCCTGACCAATGCGGAGCTCATCGAGCTGACGACGCCGCGTCGCGATGAGATCTTCCGCAGCGCGACCCCGGAGATCGAGCAACTCTCCAGCGCGGAGACGCAACTGGCCGAAGCCGAGCGCCGGCGCATGGTTACCGTCCGCGTCACCCACGGAGCGCGGAAGTTCCGCAACCGTTGGTTGGTCATCGCGGGCACTGTGTGCTGCCTGTCCCCTGGGGTGATCGGTTCCTGGCCGGGCGCCGCACTGCTGTCCATCGGAATGATCCTCCTGACGATAGCCGCCGTGCGCTGGCAGTCGGAGCGTCGCGCGAGGCGCATGTTTGACGATCAGGAAGGCGCGGGAGTCGGTCTGCTCCGCAACAGTGTGCAGGCCGCGCGGGCGGCCTTGTGGACCGCGCTGGTCGATCGCGGGTTGCGTCCGATTGTCCTGCAGATCAGGTCACAGCGCGTCAGCCCTTCCTACACGACCCGACTTCAGTACGTTTCCTCCCGCGGTCTGAGCGAGATCTTCGACCCGACGCTCCTCGAGGTCGAGACACCCGCCGTCCGCCGCGTCCGCGACTTCCTGGACAGCACACCGGGCGGCAGCATCGGCCTGGCGGGCCCGCGGGGCACCGGGAAGAGCACGTTGATGTCGTCGTTCGTCGATGGTCGTAGCCGGCGCACGGACAACAAGCGGGGCCACGCGATCCAGGTTTCGGCGCCCGTCGAGTACGACCCGCGTGACTTCATCCTGTACGTCTTCGCCACGCTGTGTCAGTCGGTGTTGGTGGCACTGCCACGGTGGGCCGCCGCGGACCCTGCCGAAGCGTGGGATCGGTGGCGCTACTTCGACCGGCGTGGGCAATTCGCCGCGCTGACGCTCTCGGTGGTGTCCGTCGTCGGCGGGATCGGACTGCTTCTGCCGACGCTCGGTGTCGCCGAGGTGGACTGGCAGAGGTGGGGCGGCGTCGCACTCGTCGCCGTCGGCATCCTCGTGTTCGGCACGACCGTGGCCGGTCGGATCATCGCCGCACGTCGCTCCCGCTCGAGGGAAGCGGCCAACCGCAGGCTGATCCAGCCCAGGGAAGGGATATCACCGGAGACGGCGTCATTGGCCAGCCGATACCTGGACCTGATCCGCTACCAGCAGACCTACACCAGCGGCTGGTCCGGTTCGGTGAAAGTGGGCGTCCGCGGCCTCGAGATCGAGGGCGGGGCGACCGGGGACATCACCCGGGCCCGGAACACGCTGAGCCTGCCCGAGATCGTCTCGATGTTCAAGGAGTTCGTCACGGCATTGACCGAGGCGGGACCGGTGATCATCGGCATCGACGAGCTCGACAAGATCGACACCGCGGAAGGTGCGCAGGCATTCCTGAACGACATCAAGTCGCTGTTCGGCGTGCACCAATGCTACTTCTTGATCTCGATTTCCGAGGATGCGTTGTCCAGTTTCGAACGGCGCGGGCTGCCGCTGCGGGACGCCTTCGACAGCGCCCTGGACGATGTCGTGCGGGTGAGCCCGCTGGACTATCCGACCGCGCTCAAGCTGATTCGACAGCGCGTGATCGGTCTGTCGAGTCCTTACAGCGCGCTCGTCTATTGCCTCGGCGCGGGGCTGCCGCGCGACATCATCCGTTGGACGAGGGCACTCGTGCTCGCCCGCGGGTCCGTCGGCGACGGGTTGGCGGACCTCGCCCGCCACATCGTCGGAGAGGACCTGGGGCGGAAGGTGTTCGCGTCGATGCTCGCCCTCTCCCGACAATCCTCGCCGGCAGATGCCGGCGCTCTCGAGGTCCTGGGCGGCCTCGTTCCCGTCGCCGACGCCGAATGGCTGCTCGACGGCTTCGCGAGGCGGCGGACCACCGCGTCGGTTGCCGACGGCAGCCAGGCCGCGGTGGTCGACGAGCTCTTCGCGTACTTCTACTTCTGCGCGACCGTGTTGGAGGTCTTCACCGACGAACTCGGCGAGGAGGAGTTCGGACGATTCACCGGAGTTCGCGGCGCGCCCGGTGGAGTCGACCAACTGGTTTACGCGCGTCAATGCTTCAGCATCAGTCCGGCGCTCGGCGTCAGCCAGGTGACCGCCTTTCGGCGGCAATGGGGACTCGACTGGCCCACTTCGTCAGTCGGATCAGCTGACCCCGACAGACCGGAGGTCGGCAAGAACGCCGCATAGTCGACGTCACCGTGACACCGCCCGGTTGCCAGCCGCACCCGCCGGGTGCTCGTCGTCGCTGATGCCGAGCTTGCCGACCAGCCCGGACAGGTCGAGTCCCAGACCTTTGGACATCTCGAGCACCTGGTTGAGCACGGCCGGGGTGACCGAGATGGCCCGCTGGATTGCGCCGCCATCGCCCGCACTCCCGTTCGATGCCCCGGTGCCGGAGTCGATGACGACCATTCTGTCGATGCTCACGCCCTTGGCGATCGCCTCGGCGAGCTGCGGCAGGACCTCGATGAGCTGCGGCAGCACGTTCTGCCGCGCCGCCTGGTCGGACAGCTGGTTCAGCGCCTCGGCCCGCTTGGCCTGACCATCGGCCTCTGCGGTCATGACCGCCCGGATTCCGTCGGCCTCGGCCAGCCGGAGCGCCTTGTTGCCGGCGGCCTCGGCCTCCTTCTCGGTCTGCGAGGCCCCGGCCAGGACGCTGCGCGCGTCGGCGTCCGCCTTGCCCTGCAGTTCCCGCCGGCGGGCGGCGGCCGTCGCGGCGGCGATGTCGGCGTCCCGCTGACCCTCCGCCCGGGCCACGGCCGCGTGTCGCTCGGCCTCGGCCGGAACCACGATGTCCGCCTGAACCGCCTTCTCCCTCTGCAGCGCCCGCTGCTCCTCCACCGCGATCTGCGCCTCGGTCCGCTCCCGGTCGGTCCGCACGCCGGCCAGCACGACAGCCCGTTGGGCCTCGGCCTCGGCCAGCGGGCCGGCCTGGCCGGCCCGCGCCTTGGCCGCATCCACCTCGGTGGCAATCGCGGCCAGCCGCAGGTCCCGGGCCTGGTCCGCCTCGGCGATCCTGGTGTCGGCCTGAGCTCTGGCGATCTTGCCCGCCTGCTCGGCGGCGGCCGACTGGATCGCGGAGTCCCGTTCCGCGTTCGCCCGGCCGATGACCGCGTCCCGCTTCACCTCGGCGATCCGCCGCTGGCCGAGCGCATCGAGGTACCCGTTGTTGTCCGAGATGTTCTGGATGTTGAACACATCCAGCTGCATGCCGATCGGCTGGAACGACTGCGCGGCCTCGTCCTTGACCCGCCGCATGAACTCCTCACGGTTGCCGTTGAGTTCCTCGACGGTCAGCTGGGAGACGATGTTGCGCATGGTGCCCGAGACGATCTCGGTCAGCTGGGGGCGTAGCGCCTCGCGCGGGGTGTCCAGGTACCGCTCCGTCGAGAGCGCGAAGGCCTCCCGCGTCGAGGAGAACTTCACCTGACCGACCGCGGTCACGCTGACCGGCACGTTGTCCTTCGAGTAGACGTCGACCACCTTGGCCTCGATGTTGAACGGCTCGATGGACATGACGTTGACCTGTTCCAACAATGGCATGCGGAACCGCGCCCCGCCGTTGACGATCTTCGCCTCGCCGCGGCCGGTGAAAACGGCGACCTTGTTCTTCGGCACCTTCACGTAATTCCTCGCCAAGACCGTGGTGATCGCCAGAATGACGAAGACCAGCACCACCGCAAGGATCAGCAGACTACCCCAACCGGACATGAACTCCATATTCCTCACCTTTCTCCCGTACTCAGCGGATCGGGATCGACAACAACATGTCGGGCGGTGACGTCGACGACCAGCACATCGGTTCCGGCCGGTAGGTCACCGCCGTCGCCGGCCACCGCGTAGTCCGTCACCGGCGTCCCGTTCGGGTCGATGAACCGGACGAGACCGGTTTCCCCCGACCGGATGCCGAGCGTGACCTGCCCGCGACTGCCGACGTACTCTTCCCGACTCAGCAGGGTGTTGGACTGCTGACGCCACATGGGCAGCAGGACCAACTGCCGGACGAACACCGCCATGCCGAAGAAGCCGGCGACCGCCACCGGCACGGTGATCCACCCGGACAGTCCGGCAGCCTGGGCACCGAGCCCGAAAGCGCCGAATCCTGCTGCGGCACCGAGGATCACCCGACCGGACAGCCAGGACGGGCCGTCGGTCTCCAGATGACCGACCGGGCCGCCGCCGGCGTCGCCCGACCCGACTTCGTGCCCGAAATCCG
>JBIOVW010000137.1:0-2074 GCA_044867945.1 Nakamurella sp.
TACATCGGGACGTTCGGGTCGTTCATCGGCTACAGCTTCGCGTTCGGGCTCGTACTGCAGAACCAGTTCGGCCGCACCCCGCTGCAGGCCGCCTCGATCACGTTCATCGGCCCGTTGCTCGGCTCGCTGATCCGCCCCGTCGGCGGGAAGCTCGCCGACAGGTACGGCGGCGCCAAGGTCACATTCGTCAACTTCATCGGCATGGTCGCCGCCTCGGCGATCGTCCTCATCGGGTCGGGCGCGAAGTCCCTCGCGATCTATGCGCTGGGCTTCATCGTCCTGTTCGTGCTGACCGGCGTCGGGAACGGCTCGACCTACAAGATGATCCCGGCAATCTTCCGGGGCAAGGCGATGGCGGCCATCGCCCGGGGCGGCGACGAGCGCGCCCAGCTGATGCGGGCGCGCCGCATCTCCGGAGCGGCGATCGGGATCATCGGCGCGGTTGGCGCACTCGGTGGCGTGCTGATCAACATGGCGTTCCGCGAGTCGGTCCTCACCGCGAAGACCGGCGACCCGGCGTTCTGGGCGTTCATCGCGTTCTACGTGGTGTGCATCGCCGTGACCTACGTCGTGTACCTGCGGCCCGCCCCGTTCGACGTCGCGCATCCGCGCGCCGCCTACGCCCGGGTCTAGGAGGGCGCTGAAAATCCCCGGCGGCGGGCGGCGGGCCGCCGGTGATCCTTCCGGTGACCCTGGGATGATCTTTGGGTGCAGGGGGTGGAGGGTCCGGACCGGGAGCTGTGGGACGCCGCGCAGGTGGTCGGCCATCTGGTGGCAGAGGGCAGCATGTTCGCGTTCCTGGCCGAGCACCGCGGTGAGGTGTTCCCCGACGAGCAGTACGCGGATCTGTTCTCCTCGATCGGACGCCCGTCGCTGCCGGCAACCCGGATGGCCGCGGTGCTGACGTTGCAGGCGCTGCACGAGCTGTCGGACCGGGAGTGCGCCGAGGCGGTCCGGTGTGATCTGCGGTGGAAGGTGGCGTGCGGGCTGTCGCTGCTGGATGAGGGGTTCGATCCCTCGAGCCTGACCTACTGGCGTCAGCGGATCGCCAGATCGGGGCGTCCGCACCGGATCAACGACGCGGTCCGGCAGGTGATCGAGGCGACCGGGGTACTGGTGGGTCGACGACGCCGGGCGGTGGACTCCACGATCCTCGACGACGCGGTGGCCACCCAGGACACCGTCACCCAGCTGATCTCGGTGATCCGGCGGGTGGGGCGGCAGGTCCCCGGCGGCGCCGAGGTGATCGCGGCGGTGTGCACGGGGCACGACTACACCCAGCCGGGCAAGCCGGGGATCGACTGGACCGACCCGGACGCGAAGCATGCGCTGGTCTCGGCGTTGGTGACCGACGCGAACGCGGTCCTCGCGGCGCTCAGCGACCCCGACATCGTGACCGAGCTCGACGAGACCGCCGCGGCCGCGGTGGCATTGCTGGCGCTGGTGGCCGGGCAGGACGTGGAGCCCGCCGAGGGCTCCGATGGGCGCGACGGGCGGTGGCGGATCGCCCGGAAGGTGGCCCCGGACCGGGTGATCTCCACGGTCGACGAACAGGCCCGGCACACCCGCAAGTCCCCGAGCAGCCGCCGGGACGGCTACCGCGCTCACCTGGTCGCCGAACCCGAGACCGGGTTGATCACCGACGAGGCGCTGACCATGGCCGCTGGAGCCGACAACGCCGACGCCGCAATGGCGCAGACGTTCCTGACCGACACCGACACCGGCCGGGCCGAGACCGCACTGCAACCCGCGACCAGCGATGACACCGCGCCCAGCGAGGCCGGGCAGGCCCCGGCGGGGAGTGGAAGCGCCGCGCGCGAGGACGCGTCGGCGTGTTCGGCCGGGGACTCGGGTATCGGCGTCGGCGATCGGGCTGCGGGCGGGATCGCCGACGCGGCCCGCGAGGCGTTGCGCTGGTACGGCGACTCGGCCTATGGCACCGGTGAGCTGCGGGATGCGATCAAGCGGTCCGGGGACCAGGCCGTGATCAAGCCCAAGCCGGTGGCGCCCGCGGTCGCGGGCGGGTTCACCGTGGACGACTTCACCGTCGACGAGGGCGCCGGCGTCGTGACCT
>JBIOVW010000138.1:0-2352 GCA_044867945.1 Nakamurella sp.
GCCGACGATCCACGGCCCGGCGTCGACGCGAGGTAACTGACTGCGAGGTCCATTCTCGCGTCGTCGACCTTGCCGATCTCTCCGTCGATGGCGTGGACCGAGAAGCCCACCACATCCTTGCCCTCCGGGATCGCCTCCGGTCGCTCCCACAGGCCCCACGGATCCCCCCACGTGTCAGTCATGACTGCCCCCTTCCTGCACGTCGCGCGCTTTCGATCCCCCTGGTCGATCCGCGCATCTGAACCCTCACAGCCGGTCGCATCTCATCTCAACGCGATGACGGGGTCTCGGCTTCTGTTCTCGCCTCCGGCCAGGCGTCAGTCGTCTCCGGCTGCGTAGAGACCTCATCAGGGCGGATGAATTGGCATGAGCCGCTGTGGTGCTCCGGCTGGATGCACCTGGTGCCGGTGGCCAGGTGGATCTGCCCGCAACACCCCAGAGTGGCCACCAGGTCCTGGTCCACCGACACGTTGTGCACATCCTGGCGATGTTGTCGCATATTGGTCACCTTTGACCTCGCTTGCGCTAACCTGCGTCTTTCATGCGGCTGGGGTGACACGGGCTGGATGTGCGTGAAAGTGCCTGTCCTGTAAGGGAAACTTGGGCTTGCGAAGGTCCGAGTTGCTCACAGAACAGGCACTTGTCGGGTGAAGCGTAGCAAGAGTTTCGGGCGGGTCACGGTCAGCGCGGACGGGCAGGGTGTGGTGTCGCACGCCGGGGCCGGGTTGTTGCGGGAGATGGCCGAGTACACGGGTCTGGTCGATGGGGTCACCGGCGTGTTGCTGGACACCTACAAGGGGCTGCCAGGGCACCCGCCGGGTCGGGTGTTCACCGATCTGGCGGTGGCGGTGGCCGACGGTGCCGATGCGATCAGCGGGATCGCGGTGCTGGCCGACCGCACCGAGGTGTTCGGCCCGGTCGCGTCGATGCCGACCACCTGGCGGGTGCTGGACCGGGTCGACGCGGAGCATCTGCCGCTGCTGCGGGCGGCTCGCGCGGACGCGCGGGCCCGGGCCTGGGCGGCCGGGGCGGGTCCGGACCTTGGCCAGGAGCTGCGGCTGGATTTCGACGCGACGATCACCGTCGCGCATAGCGAGAAGCAGAACGCGGCGGCGACCTGGAAACACACGTTCGGGTTTCACCCGTTGCTGTGTTTCCTGGACCGGCCCGAGATCTCGTCCGGGGAGGCGCTGGCCGGGTTGCTGCGCGCCGGGAACGCCGGGTCGAACACCGCCGCCGATCACATCAGCGTGTTGGACATGGCGTTGGCGGCGTTGCCGGCGGCGGCCCGCCCCCGCCCGGGTGACCCGGACGGTCCGCGGCTGTTGGCCCGCTCGGACTCGGCCGGGGCCACCCACGCGTTCGCCGCGGCGTGCCGGGACCGGGGGGTGGGGTTCTCCTTCGGGTTCCCCGTCGATGCGCGGATCCAGCGCATCGTCAACCTGATTCCCGACTCGTGTTGGCATCCGGCGCTGGAACCCGACGACGACCTGCGCGACGGGGCGTGGGTGGCCGAGGCCACCGAGATGATCACCCTGGGCGGCTGGCCGGACGGGTCGCGGCTGATCCTGCGCAAGGAACGCCCGCACCCGGGGGCGCAGCTCAGCTTCACCGACGTCGACGGGCACCGGATCACCGCCATCCTCACCGACACCCCCACCGGAGCGGTCCGCGGGCAGGTGGCCGGGTTGGAACTGCGTCACCGTCAACACGCCCGCGTCGAAGACCGGATCCGCCAAGCCAAGGCCACCGGGCTGCGCAATTTCCCGTGCCGGGCCTGGAACGAAAACAGCGCCTGGCTGGAAACGGTGCTGACCGCGGTCGATTTGATCTGCTGGACCAAACTCATCGGCTTCCCGAACACCCCCGACCTGGCCCGCTGCGAGATCGCCGCGTTCCGTTACCGAGTCCTGCACGTCGCCGCCCGACTGACCCGCTCAGGGCGGCGGCTGCATCTGCGGATCGATGCCACCTGGCGCTGGGCCACCCACATCGCCAACGCGTTCCACCGAATACGCGCCGCGTTCGCCTGACCACCCCACCTCCCGGCCCCGCCGGCTCCACCCGCCGACCCCCGACCCGGCCTCACCATGCCCACAAACCCTCGTGCACCGGCCCCCGCCGAGCACACAGCGCGGCACAGCGGTGGTTTGTCTCAGCGTTCGTCTCGCACTCGAGCGGACCCCCAACAACCCAGAACCACCCACCAGCCCAAAACGGGCATTACCGACCACTCGCAGCAACCCGGTGAAAGAGCGAGGGTAGGGCGCGCTCGCGTTCCACGCGTCCTTGCGGCTCATCGGCACGATGACCTCGTTGAAGAGCGGGTTGGCCAGCCGGGAGACCTGGACG
>JBIOVW010000139.1:0-3191 GCA_044867945.1 Nakamurella sp.
AAGGCCGAGGTCGTGTGCTGTGTCCGACTACCCAAGCCCGACGGCGGCAAGGGCCGGGTGCAGGAAGTGTCGAGGCACTCCACGATGGTGCCGTCGCTGTGTGAGCTGGCGAACCGGCTGGTCGAGCTCGGTGTCACCAGGGTGGTGATGGAGGCCACCAGCGACTACTGGCGGGCACCGTTCTACCTGTTCGAGGCGCACGGGCTGGACCCGTGGCTGGTCAACGCCCGCGATGTCAAGCATCTGCCCGGCCGGCCGAAGACCGACAAGCTGGATTCGGTCTGGTTGTGCAAGGTCGCCGAGCGGCAGATGCTGCGGCCCAGCTTTGTGCCGCCGGTCGATATCCGTCGGTTGCGGGATCTGACCCGCTACCGGGCCGATCTGGTCGGGGTCCGCACGGCGGAGAAGAACCGGGTGGAGAAGCTGCTGGAGTTGAGTCGGTCTGGGGCGCGTTGTCCTGATTGCTCAAGGCCGTTTCCCCAGACCGCTCGCCGAACCCGCCGTGCGCCTCTCGACGCAACGGGCTCTCCACGGAAACTGCCGTTATGTGGGAGACAGCGCCCACGGGGTCGCGATGTTGCCTCGGTAGCGGTATCGGGTGACCGGGACCGCTTCGAGGTTGAACAACACTGTCCCGTCGGCCGACAAAGGTATCCACCGGCCGCTAGGGCTGGTGAACCGTCGTCGGAGGTCGGTCCACTTCCAGTGATGCCGCGTCATC
Organism: Nakamurella sp.; assembly: GCA_044867945.1. Lineage (GTDB taxonomy): Bacteria > Actinomycetota > Actinomycetes > Mycobacteriales > Nakamurellaceae > Nakamurella. The sequence goes on from JBIOVW010000139.1 coordinate 722, forward strand.
AGCCACCGGGCGACCCGATGCCACACGAAGTGGGCCAGGGCCGAGAAGGTGTGTTTACTGACAGCGTGACGGAAGTAGGTGGACCATCCGCGCATGATCTGAGCGAGCCGGATCAACACGGATCCAGGGTGCTGCTGTGACGTCCTGTTCGTCAGGGCACGGACTTTCGCCTTCAGCGACCGGATCGGCCGGTCCGCGATGAAGGTGTAGACGTGCCAGGTGTTGGTTCCTCGTTTACGTTTCCACTTGATGTGGAAGCCGAGGAAGTCGAACCCCTCGGACATGTGCACCACCCGGGTTTTGGCCTCCGAGAAGGTCAAGCCCATGGTGTCTAACACGCCGCTGATTTCTTCGCGTAGGGCTTCGACGTCTGCCCGGGTGCCGTCGCCGAGCACAGCGAAATCGTCCGCGTATCTGACGATCCGCCAGTTGGGTAGGCCGTTGGCCCGACGTCGTTCGCGTTGTGAGCGGGTGGACATGGTGCCGCCTGGCTGCCACGGCCGGTGCAGGTGCTCATCGAGCACCGACAAGGCGATGTTAGCCATCAACGGCGACAGAATGCCCCCCTGCGGAGTGCCGGTCGGGGTGTCCTGCTTCTCGCCGAGTTCAGTCATGATCCCGGCCTGCAGGAACGCCTTCACCAACGCCACGACGCGTTTGTCTTTGACCCGCATCCGCACCCGATCCAACAGGCCGGAATGCGAAATTCGGTCGAAGCATGCCTCGATGTCAGCGTCCAGCACCCACCGGTAACCGTGGGTGCCGAACAGCTGGATCTCAGCGATCGCGTCGTGAGCTCGCCGCTTCGGCCGGAACCCGTAGGAGACCGGCATGAAGTCGGCCTCGAAGATCGGTTCCAACACCAGCTTCAACGCAGCCTGGACCACCCGATCAGCGATGGTCGGGATGCCCAAACTGCGCAGCTTCCCCGAACCGTGGCCTTTCGGGATCAACCGTTGGCGCACCGGCAACGGACGAAACGAGCCGTCCTTGACCTGTGCCCGCAGATCGTCCAGGAACCCCGCAACCCCGACCGCCTCCTCCACGGCGGCGACGGTCCAGCCGTCAACGCCGGGAGTGTCTCGGCCGGTGTTGCCCGCGACCCGGGCGAACGCCATCCTCAACGTCGCCGGGTCATGCACGAAATTGAACAAGTCGTCGAACCGGCGGCCAGGATCGGCCACCGCCCAACGGTGAAGCTTGGCCTGCATACCTGATACCCCGACCCGAGGCTCATGCCCCAGAACCGGGCCACCCGTATTCACCGGTGGATCTTTCAGCATCACAGCATCCCTGTCTTCTCGTTTCCGCTGCCGCCCTTCCCCAGGTGACCGGCTTTCCCGGCCTCGGAGTACTACGGCGGCTCCGCCCCGTCCCGACCCGATCGGTCAACGGTGGACCCAACCCACCAACTCGGGCTGGCCGCCCCGATGGTGGGTGAGGACCAGAACGGTTCCCACGTTCACTGCTGTTCGCTCGACGAGTGAGGAGTCCCACTTTGTCCCTGCGGCCTCGCCATGGTTACGCCGTGGGCCTTCACCACGGCCTCCCGGCGGGCGCATCCATACCCGCCCAGGAGTTGTTCCCACCCAGCCAATGATCCCCGGTGGGTTGTGCACCGCTCCCAGCCCAGATCCGCCAGATTGAGGCCGGTAGATACTTGAGAGACGTAATAACGCGGGTTCCTCTCGTACTCCTTCCCGTCACGCTCGCCGGACCCGAACCATCTGGCAGTTCTGACCCGTCCCGGCTTTGTCAGGGCTGCTCCCACCCACCCCGGCACCTTCCGGGGCAGGCTGCCCTCAGCTTCGCCGCCCTGCCACGACAGGGTCAGCGGTGCAGGTCTCTCACCTCCACTCAAACAACAGCGCCTCGTGGCGCACGGACGCCTGCATCAAGCTGTCGGTCGTCGCCTCCGACATCTTCGGCGTTTCCGGCCGCGACATGATGGACGCCCTGATCACCGGGCAGCGCAACCCCTCGATCCTCGCCGCGATGGCCCGGTCGCGGATGCGGATCAAGATCCCTCGCTTGGAGGAGGCGTTCGCCGGGCTCTCACTCGGGACGTTCGATGCTCATCACCGGTTCCTGCTGTCACGGATGCTGGCCCGCATCGATGCGACCAACGCCGACATTGCCGCGGTCGACAACGAGATCGGCGAGCATCTGGCCCCTTTCGCTGACGCGGTCGACCGGCTCGATGAGATCCCCGGGATCGGGCCGACCGCGGCCGCTGTCATCATCGCCGAGATCGGGATAGACATGAGCCGATTCCCCACCCCAGCACACCTCGCCTCGTGGGCGAAGTTCGCGCCCGGAGTGAAGTCCTCCGCCGGCAAGTCGAAAGGCAACGGCTCCACCGGCCACGGTGATCACTACCTGGCCCGGGTGCTGGGCGAAGCCGCCGTGATCGCTGGCCGGACCGACACCTTCCTCGGTGCCCGATATCGACGCATCGCCCGCCGACGCG
>JBIOVW010000140.1:0-6751 GCA_044867945.1 Nakamurella sp.
CGCACAACGTGATCGCCGGCGGCCGGCACCACACGTTCCGGCAGTTCGGGTCCGGCACGCTGTCCGGGGTGCCGACGTTCCTGAGCCGGTACTGCCTGGTCGAGCCGATCGGGCTGGCCGCCGAGGCCGAGGAGCTGGCGGTCCTCGGGGTGCCGGATTCGCTCCGAATGATCACCGTCGACCCGGACGCGCTCATCACCACCCCGGTGCACGTGGCGGCCAACCGGACCCGGGAGGACCGCCGCGGCGCGCTGCGGCACGGGTCCACCGGGCTCGGGATCGGGGAGACAGTCTGGTACGACCTGGCCTGCCGCCGGGGGGCATCGGCGGGGCAGCTGGTGGAGAACATGGTGGCGCCCGCGACGGCGAGGGGTCGGGCGCTGCGGGTGCGGGACTGCCGGGAGCCGCGCGTGCTGCGCCGGCGGCTGAACCAGCTGGTCCGGTTCTACCGGCCGCTGCTGGCCGGCGGCGCGCACGGCCATCCGGACGTGGCCGACATGGCGGACCTGCTCGAGGCGTTCGTCGGGGCCGTCCACATCGCGCCGTCCGACCACCTGGCCCGGCGGGCGCAGCGGGGGCGGCTGGTGTTCGAGGGAGCGCAGGGCGTGCTGCTGGACCAGTGGCGCGGCTTCCACCCGCACACCACCTGGAGCACGACCACCCCGGCGAACGCGCAGGCGCTGCTGGCTTCTGCGCGGCTGCCGGCCGGGTACGTGCTCGGCGCGACCCGGGCGTACACCACCCGGCACGGCGCGTGCCCGTTGCCCACCGAGGACGCGGCGCTGCTGGCTGTCGACGAGCCGTTCAACGGCACCGGTGCCTACCAGGGTGGTTGGCGGGCCGGGCATCTCGACCTGGTGGCCTTGCGATACGCGGTGCGGGTGGTGGGTGGGGTGGACGGGCTGGCCGTCTCGCACCTGGACGTTCTCGACGATCCGGCAGCGCCGACGGTCAGGGTCGTCGACCGGTACCGGGACTCTCGTGGCCGGACGGTCGACCGGCTGCCGCTGGGCGACCCAGGGGACCTGGCGCACCAGGAGGAGCTCACCCGGTTGCTGAACCGTGCGACCGCGCGGGGCCGGCGGCTGCGGGACAGCCGCGACGCCGTGGGCGCCCTGGAGTCCGCCCTGGGCGCGCCAGCGGAAGTGCTCGCGTTCGGTCCGGCCCGGGAGGACCGCAAGCTCGCCTGACCGCCTGGGCCCCCGCGCCCGATCCCTCACCCGGCCCCGAGCAGGCCGCGCATCATCGTCCGCATCCAGATGTGTCCTGGATCCCGGTCACGGGTGGGATGCCACCACAGCGCCTCGGCGAGCGGCGCGGTGGGGAACGGCAGTGAGCGGGTGACCAGATCGGCCAGCGGGGCCAGACCGCGGGCGAGCCGGGCCGGCAGGCAGGCGATCCGGTCGGTGTCGGCGACGAAGAACGGTATGGCCTGGAAGCTGTCGAGCACCACGTCGACGGTCGGATCGATCTGGTGCGACTGGAGCTCGCGGACGATGATCGCCACGTCCCGGGGTGGATTGTGGTAGGCGACCACCCAACGCAGCCGGGCGAGGGCCGGTAGGTCCAGGTCGGGGCGGTCGCCCAGGACGGAATTGCCGCGGTCCGCGACGGTGACCCAATCGTCGGAGTAGAGGTCGACGTTCGGGTAGCCGGACATGACGGCGTGCGGGGCGATGAACCCGTCGACGCCGCGCATCACGTCGTCCAGCCGGGCGATGTCGCCGACGCCGATGTGGCGCAGCTGGAAGCGCACCCCCGAGCCGACGGCCATCAGGGCGCGGCTGAGCGGGCGGCCCAGCACGGCGACCGCCTGGTCGGTGGCCAGCAGGGTGAACTCGCGCTCGGCCACGTTGGGGTCGTAGGTGGCGCGGGCGGCGAAGACCCGGGCAGCCAACCCGCAGGTCAGCGTGACGTCGTCGTGCAGGGCGCGGGCGAGCGGGGTCAACTCATACCCGCGCCCGCTTCGCACGAGCAGCGGGTCGTCGAAGTGGCGACGGAGGCGGGCCAGGGCCTGGCTGACGGCGGGCTGGCTGACGGACAACGACTCCCCGGCCCGTGTGACATTCCGGGCCTCCAGCAACGCCTGCAGGTAGACGAGGAGGTTCAGGTCCAGCCCGGCCAGCCCGGCCGTTGCCTCAGTCATGCTGAGTACTTATACCAGATATACCAAACATTCATTTCACTTTTCGAATCAGACGCCGCATTCTTTGCTTACCCGTCCCAACGCGGGTATCCAGGACCGAGCGCCGGACCGGCGCCTCTCCCATGAGGAGTCAACGATGACCGACCACCTGACGGCGCCCGACCGGGACGCGTCCCCGGGTCCCGTCGAGACCGCGCTGCACCGCGACGCCCCGCCGCCCAAGCTGCTGATCCCGGTATTGATCCTGGCCGCGTTCGGCCTGTACCTGGCCAGCCTGGCGCCGCCGATCATCACCCTGGCCATCCGGATCGCCGGCGTGGACCCCGAGGGCAAGACGGTGGCCCTGTCGACGGTCGTGCTGGTCGGCGCCCTGGTCCAGATCCTCGCCCTGCCGGTCTGCGGCGCGCTGAGCGACCGGACCCGGGGCCGGTTCGGCCGCCGCCGGCCCTGGCTGGTCGGCGGCGCGGTCGCCGGGCTGGTCGGGCTGGGGATCGCCGGCGCCGTGCCCTCCCTGGCCGGCGTCGTCGTCGGGTTCGCGATCGCCTCGCTCGGCTACTCGGCCGCGTTCGCCGGCTTCCTGCCGCTGATTCCCGAGTTCGTGCCGGACCACCTGCGGGCCCGGCTGTCCGGCCTGATCGGGTTCGTGGTGGCCTTCGCCGTGCTGGCGGCCGTCTTCCTGGGCAGCCAGTTGGTGATGTTCCCAATGCTGATGCTGACGCTGCCGGCAGTGGTCGGCGTCCTTGTCGCACTGGTGCTGGCCGCCGTCATCCGCAAGGTCGACCGCCCGCTGGCGATCTCCTGGCCCCGGTTCGGGCTCCGCGAGTTCGGCGCCAGCTACTGGCTGCGCACCGGGGGCGATCGGGACTTCACCTGGAACTGGGTGAGCCGGCTGCTGGTGGGCGTGGCCTACGTCGGCGTGCAGACCTTCGCGGTGTTCTTCCTGACCGACACCGCCGGCCTGAGCACCGAGGCGGCCGCCGGCGAGTACGCCCGCATCACCGCGATCTCCACCCCCGTCTCCATCGTCTGCTTCCTGCTGTCCGGCTACCTCTCGGACCGGTGGGGCCGCCGCAAGGCGTTCGTCGTCGTCGGGTCGCTGCTGATCGGGATCGCGCTGGTGGTCGCCGCGGTGACCCAGAGCCTGACCGGCTTCCTGGTCGCGTTCCTCGTCCTGACCGTCGGCCAGGCCATCTACCTGACCGTGGACATCGCGATCGCCGCGGCGGTCGTTCCGGACGACACCCAGGCCGGCAAGGCGATGAGCGTGTACCAGGTCGCCACCGTGCTGCCCAACGTGCTTGCTCCGCTCGCCGCGGTCGCCGTGCTCGCCGTCAGCGGCGGAGCGAACTACCCGGCGTTCTTCCTGGTCCTGGCGGTGGTCGCGGCGCTTTCCGCGGTGGCCGTGCTGTTCGTCCGGCGCATCCGCTAGCCCCGAGATTTCACCGAGAAGGACGACGACGATGACCGACCCCGCGCACGGACTGCGTATCGAGCACCTGGACGAGCCGCTGGGCCTGCTCACCCGGAGCCCACGGATGTCGTGGCGGCTGCCCACCGGGGCCGGCCTCCAGCTGGCCTACCGGATCCGGACCGACAACGGTTGGGACACCGGCTGGGTGGGCGACCACCACCATGTGCTGGTGCCCTACGCGGGCCCGGAACTGCGGTCCGCGCAGCGGGTGACCTGGCGGGTGCAGGTGGACACCGACCTCGGCCGCAGCGACTGGTCGGAGCCCGCCTGGTTCGAGACCGGGCTGCTGGATGCGGAGGACTGGACGGCGGGCTGGATCGAACCCGGACGGATGCCGGAGGGGCCGGCCGGTCAGCGGCCGGCGACGCTGTTGCGGGTCGGCTTCGACGTCGCCCGGCCGGTCGTCTCGGCCCGGCTGTACGCCACCGCGCACGGGGTGTACGAGGCGTTCGTCAACGGGCATCGGGCCGGAGATGCCGAACTTGCCCCGGGTTTCACCCAGTACGACAGCCGCCTGCAGGTGGCCGCGATCGACGTCACCGACGCCGTGCGACCCGGCGCCAATGCGCTCGGCGTGATCCTGGCCGACGGCTGGTACCGCGGGCAGATCGGCATCACCCGTTCCGGCGACCAGTGGGGCACCCGTACCGCGCTGCTGGCCCAGCTGCACCTGATCCACGACGACGGCACCACCACGGTCGTCGGCACCGGTCCCGACTGGCGCAGCAGCGTCGGCCACATTGCGGCGGCCGATCTGATCGCCGGCGAGCACGTCGACCTCCGCCGGCTGCCCCGCGGCTGGGACCGGGTCGGCTTCGACGGCTCCGGCTGGGACCCGGTGACCCCGGTGGCCGGCTCCGCGGCCGAACTCGTCGATTCCCCCGCGCCGCCGGTCCGCCGGGTGCAGGAGATCATCCCCGTCGCGGTGCACCGGCTCGAGAACGGCCGGCAGATCGTCGATCTGGGCCAGAACATCAACGGCTGGGTCCGGCTCACCGACCTGGGCCCGGCCGGCACCACGATCACCCTGCGCCACGCCGAGTGGCTGGGCACGGACGGCGACGTCACCACCGATCACCTTCGCCCGGACCTGCCGTTCCTGCCGCATCCGCTGCCCGCCGGTCAGGTCGACTCGGTGGTGTCGGCCGGCCGTCCGGACGACGTCTTCGAGCCCCGCCGGACCACCCACGGCTTCCGTTACGTCGCCGTCGACGGGCATCCGGGCAGCCTGACCCCGGCCGACGTCCGGGGTGTGGTCGTGCACACCGACATGCGTCGGACCGGCTGGTTCAGCTGCAGCGACGAGCGGATCAACCGGCTGCACGACGCGGCCGTGTGGAGCCTGCGGGACAACGCGTGCGACATCCCGACCGACTGCCCGCACCGGGAACGGGCCGGCTGGACCGGCGACTGGCAGCTGTACGTGCCGACGGCGGCCTTCCTGTACGACGTGGCCGGGTTCTCCACCAAGTGGCTACGGGACGTGGCCGCCGACCAGTGGCCCGACGGGACCGTCGCGAACATCAGCCCGACCGCGCCCGCGGAGGGTCGGCACAGCCCGATCGCCGAACTCAACGGCTCGGCGGGCTGGGGGGACGCCGCCGTGATCGTGCCTTGGGAGCTGTACCGCGTCTACGGGGACCTGCGCATCCTGGACGAGCTGTGGCCCACCATGGTCCGCTGGCTCGACCGGACCGAGCGGATCGCCCGCGAACAGCGGCATCCCGACCGCGTGGTCCGCCGCCCCGTCCCGGCGCCGCACGAACAGTACGTGTGGGACAGCGGGTTTCACTGGGGCGAGTGGCTGGAACCGGGCGCCGCGGTTGACGACCTCGACGCGCTCGCGGCCGCCGACAAGGGCGACGTGGCCACCGCCTACTACGCGCACAGCGCCCGGCTGATGAGCCGCATCGCCGGCCTGCTCGGCCGGGAGGCCGACGCCACCCGCTACCGGGAACTCGCCGACCGGGTCCGGGCCGCCTGGCGGGCCGAGTACCTGGGATCCGACGGCCGGCTGACCCCCGACACCCAGGCCAACCACGTCCGGGCCCTGGCCTTCGATCTGGTGCCGACGCACCTGCGGGCCGCCGTCGCCGACCGGCTGGCCGAGCTCGTCGCGGCCGCCGGCGATCGGCTGGGCACCGGCTTCCTGGCCACCCCGATGCTGCTGCCCGTGCTCGCCGACACCGGTCACCTCGACCTCGCCTACCGGTTGCTGTTCTCCGGCGGCGAGCCGTCCTGGCTGACCATGATCGACCGCGGCGCCACCACCATCTGGGAGCACTGGGACGGCGTCGACGCCACCGGCAAGCCCCGGGAGTCGCTCAACCACTACTCCAAGGGCGCGGTGATCTCCTTCCTGCACCGCTACACCGCCGGCATCCAGCTGGTGGACGACGAGCCGGCCTATCGCCGTCTCGAGATCCGCCCTCGGCCCGGCGGCGGGCTCACCCATGTCGAGGCCGCACACGAATCCCCTTACGGCCGCATCGAATCCACCTGGTCGATCGTCGATGATCGGCTGCACCTGCGGGTTCTGGTGCCGGCCGGCACGAGCGCCATGGTCGTGCTGCCCGATGGCGAGACCCGGGTCGCCGGACCCGGCCGACACACCTACACCAGCCTGCTGCCTGCTAGTTCGGTTCCCGCCACATCGGATACAGCGTCGGACCTCCGTCGGGCAGGGTGAACTCGCCTCGGGCAACATATCCGTGCCGCTCGTACAGTGCCCGGTTCCGCAGGCTCGTCGCCTCGTGGTAGGCGGGCAGACCGTCGGCGTCTGCGCGTCGGAGCATGTCCCGCAGGAAGGCCGAGCCGATCCCTTTGCCTTGGTGCGCGGGCACGGTCGCGAGAAACTGGCAGTAGTACAGCGGCTCCTCGGGGTGATGTTCGGCGAAGATCTCCGCCATCAGGAACGCTCGGCGCGCATCCGCGCCGAGCATCTCCAGCAGTGCGGCGCCCATCGCTTCATCCTCCTCGGCCGTCGACAGCTGCGCTCCCGGCATCAGCCACACCGCTGCGCCGGCGCCTTCCGCGCTGGTGTAGGTCTCGTCGTGCCGTAGATAGGGCGCCACGTACAGCTCGAACATCGGCAGGATCACCTGCCGGCGCCGTCGCACGTCCGGCACCAGCCA
>JBIOVW010000141.1:0-3340 GCA_044867945.1 Nakamurella sp.
ACCGTCCTGCACCGGCGCGACTACCTCCTGCGCCGGGCGTCGGCGCTGGACGCGGTGGCCGAAACGGCGGCCGCCCTCGCCGACGCCGCCGCCCAGGTCGACCTGGCGGCCGCCGTGTTCGACCGGGCGCTGGCCGTGTCCGGGTTCATCGACCCGGCGGAAGCCCTCGACGCCGCGAACGTCGACGTGGCCACCCTCACCGAACGGATCCGGGCGGCCGAGGTCGAGGCGGCGTCGGTCCGGGCACAGCTGGCCGATCCCGGGCTGGCCGGCGTGGACGAGGCCGAACGGATCGACGTGCCGGCGCTGGCCGCGATCGCCGAGCAGGACCGGTCGGCCGCCGAGTCGGCTGCGCACCGGGCGCAGTCGCTGGCGGACCGATGCGTGCAGGTGGCCACGGCATCCCGGCGGCTGGCCGAGGCCCGGCGGGACGCCGAACCCGTCCGGGTGCAGGAACAGCAGATCGCTGCCCTTACCGAGGTGATGCTCGGCCGCGGACAGAACGCGCTCGGGATGACGCTGCGCACCTACGTGCTGGCCCATCGGTTGGCGCAGGTCGCCGAGGCGGCCGGCGAACGTTTGACCCGGATGTCCGCCGGCCGGTACTCGTTCGTGCACACCACCCAGCGGGAATCCCGCGGGCGGGCGGGCGGTCTCGGCCTGGAGATCATGGACGGTTGGTCCGGACTGGTGCGCCCGGCCAAGACCCTGTCCGGAGGGGAATCGTTCCTTGCGTCGCTGGCGTTGGCGCTGGGTCTGGCCGATGTGGTGGCGGCGGAAGCCGGCGGTCGTCAGCTCGACACCCTGTTCGTCGACGAGGGTTTCGGCAGCCTCGATCCGGACACCCTGGATCTGGTGATGGCCACCCTGGACGAGCTGCGGGCAGGCGGCCGGATGGTCGGCGTCGTCTCCCACGTCGACGAACTCCGCTTGCGGATCCCACAGCAGATCCGGGTCATCCGGAGCACGCAGGGCTCGCACCTGCAGGTGGCGAGTGGGCCGGCATGTTCCTGCTGATCGCGCATTTCGAGGGGATCGACGTCGAGATCGACGAGGGGGCCGCCGACCCGGCGGACCTGGTCGTCCCGGCGGCGGTGCGCGAGCTCGGGGTCCAGCCGGACACCCGCTCGCTGCGGTGGGCCCGGTCCACCGAGGACCCGGGCCGGTGGGTGCTGGTGGCCGAGTTCGCCACGGCCGCCGCGTTCCGGCGGGCCCAGGCACCCCTGCCGGTGCGGACGGCGCTCATTCCCTGGTTGGGCACCGCAGCGTCGTCGGCGGCGTTCGAGGTGATCGCCGCCGCCGACGCCGGAACCTGGTCGAGGCCGGAGGTGATCGTCGACGACCCCGGACGGTGATCCGGCCCGGCCCACGCCGCGGTCGGTCGGCGCCGGGCCGCGGCAGTAGGCTCGACGGCTGTTGACCGATCCCCGGCGGAAACCACCGTCCGGGACATCGCCGGGTCGCCGCGGGCGGCCGGGCCCAGCACCGCAGGAGTTCGCGCGTGGCCGCCGACCGCATCGACACCGTTGTCTCCCTCGCCAAGCGACGAGGATTCGTCTATCCGAGCGGCGAGATCTACGGCGGCACCCGGTCGGCCTGGGACTACGGTCCCCTCGGGGTCGAACTCAAGGACAACATCAAGCGGCAGTGGTGGAACTCCATGATCCGCTCCCGCGACGACATCGTCGGCCTCGATTCGTCGGTGATCCTGCCCCGGCCGGTGTGGGTGGCCTCCGGGCACGTCGCCGCGTTCGTCGACCCGCTGGTCGAGTGCACCTCCTGCCACCACCGGTTCCGGGCGGACCACCTGGAGGAGGAGTTCACCGAGCGCAAGGGCCGGGCGCCGGAGAACGGGCTGGCCGACATCCCGTGTCCGAACTGCGGCACCCGCGGCGCGTGGACCGAACCCAAGGAGTTCAACGGGCTGCTGCGGACCTACCTCGGGCCGGTCGAGGACGAGGCCGGTCTGCACTACCTGCGACCGGAGACCGCGCAGGGCATCTTCGTCAACTACAACAACGTCGCCGCATCGAGCCGCATGAAGCCGCCGTTCGGGATCGGGCAGATCGGCAAGTCGTTCCGGAACGAGATCACCCCCGGCAACTTCATCTTCCGCACCCGCGAATTCGAACAGATGGAGATGGAGTTCTTCGTCAAGCCCGGCACCGACGAGCAATGGCACCAGTACTGGATCGACACCCGCACCGACTGGTACGTCGACCTGGGCATCGCGCGCGAGAACCTGCGCCAGTTCGAACATCCCAAGGACAAGCTGTCCCACTACTCGAAGCGGACCGTGGACATCGAGTACCGCTTCCACTTCCAGGGCAGTGAATGGGGTGAACTGGAGGGCGTCGCCAATCGCACCGATTTCGACCTGACCACGCATTCTCAGCACTCCGGCGTCGACCTGTCCTACTTCGAGCAGGACACCGGCGAGCGGTGGACTCCGTACGTCATCGAGCCGGCGGCCGGCGTCGGCCGCCCGATGATGGCGTTCCTGCTGGAGGCCTACGCCGAGGACGAGGCGCCGAACACCAAGGGCGGCGTGGACAAGCGGACCGTGCTGCGGCTGGATCCGCGGCTGGCCCCGGTCAAGGCCGCGGTGCTGCCGCTGTCCCGCAACGCGGACCTGTCGCCGGTGGCCCGGGACCTGGCCGCCTCGCTGCGCAGGAGCTGGAACGTCGAGTTCGACGACGCGGGCCAGATCGGCCGTCGTTACCGCCGGCAGGACGAGATCGGGACCCCGTTCTGCGTGACGGTCGACTTCGACACCGCGACGGACCAGGCCGTCACCGTTCGCGACCGGGACTCGATGACCCAGGACCGGGTGGCGCTGGACCGGGTGCACGCCTACCTCGCGGAGCGGCTCGCCGGCTGCTGAAGCCCGGCGCCGTCGGGCCGTGGCTCCCGGGCCTCCGTCGGCCGGCCGGCCGCACGTCAGCGCCGATACGCGTCCCGCCGATGCCGGATCGCGACGACGTGCACGCGCACTACCTCCTCGCGAATGTCGTAGACGATGCGGAACTCCCCGCGCCGAGCGCTGTACATCGGGTAAAGCGGCGGTCGAAGCTGCTTGCCGACGCGCCACGGGCTCGCGGCCAGAGCGGTTTTCAGGAATTCCACGCATGCTGCGGCGACTGCCTCGGGGAGTTCGACCTCCAGGGCCCTTCGGGCCTGCGTGGACAGGGTGACGCGATACGTCACGAGGGCAGTCGGCCCGCGGCACGCATCGACTGCACGACGTCGTCGAGGTCGTACACCTCCCCCCGATCGGCCTCCGCCTGCGCCTGGGCGATCTCGCGGACAAGTTCCTCGTCGGCCAGGACGTCCAAGGTCT
>JBIOVW010000142.1:0-4777 GCA_044867945.1 Nakamurella sp.
ATTCGGTCGTCGCGTCCAACGATGTCGCTCGGCCCTGTGCAGCGGTTAGTCCGTGCTCCCGCGCCCCACACAGGGGTGCGGACCGGGCGCTGGCCTGGTCTGGGAGGAGGATGGGTGATGAACTCGAAGGCCAAGACGCCTGTCCGGTCGGGCGATCTCGATTGGGTCTTTATCGGCGTGGTGGTTTTTGTCGGCGGTGGATGTCTACTGCTGTGGCTGGGTGGCCAGGCCGCGAGCCTGTTCACCGGCAACGGCTTCGCCGCCGGCCCGTTCGTCGCTGGTGTGCGGGCGCTGCTGGCCGCCCGCGACGACCCCGGCGCGGCGTGGTATTCGGCGATGCCGGATGCGCCGGTCTACTGGTGGATCACCATTGTTGCGATCGGGGTGATCGTCGCGGCATCGGTCGCCTTGGTGGTCAAGGTGCGCGGTGGCGCCCGGCGACGGGGGGTCTTGGCCGAGATGGAGAGTCGTCCGGGAATGGCGACACGAAGGGAGATAACGGCGGCAGTGGGGCCGAAACGGATGCGGCGCAGCGCACCCGAGCTGCGACCCACATTGGTCGGCCGGATCGCGCCGCGGGAGCTGGGATGGTGCTGGGGCACCGCCCGCGGCGTCAGCGTGTGGACCAGCGTCCGCGATTCGGTCGTGCTCCTCGGACCGTCTGGGGCTGGCAAGGGCGTCTACGTGGTGAACAACCGGATCCTGGACGCCCCGGGAGCAGTGGTGGCCACGTCCACCCGCCCCGACGTCCTGTCCGTGACGATTTCCCAGCGGCGCGCGGTGGGGCCGGTGGCGGTGATCGCGACCGATGGGTCGATGGACGGGCTGCCGGAGATCGTGCGCTGGTCACCGATTCAGGGCTGCCGGGACGGGCGGGTCGCGGCCGCCCGCGCGCAAGTGCTGGCTGCCGGGTCGTCGTCCGGGGTGGAGGACGCCTCGTTCTGGCAGGGTTGGACCGAGAAGGTGATCAAGATCCTGCTGCACGCCGCGGCCTGGTCCCACACGGGCGTTGATGACCTGTGGCGCTGGTCCCAGTCCGCGGTGGCCGCCCGCTCCGCTCTCGCCGCGCTGCACGACCTGGACGGCCGGGACACCATCTCCGGGGAACGGGTCGAGCCCGGCTGGGCCGACACCCTGGCCCAGGTCGTCGAGGGCGACGACAAGTTCCGCGGCAACGTCTGGGCCGGCGTCGGCAAGGCCCTGGCCGGCCTGGACCTCTACTCGATCCGCCGGCGGTTCGACCCCCGCCCGGGAGAGAACTTCGACCCCGCCGCGTTCCTGGCCACCAAGGGCACCCTGTACCTGCTCGCCGAGGCCGACGACCCCGCCTCCCGGCTCCTGCAGTGCCTGGTCGCCGACATCACCCGCACCGCCAAGGACCTGGCCGACCACTCACCACGATCCCGGCTGGACCCGCCGCTGACCCTGGTGCTGGACGAGATCGCCAACTGGGCACCCCTGCCGGCGCTCCCGACCTACGTGTCCGCATACGGCGGCTCCGGTGTCGTGACCATCGCGGTCATCCAGTCCCGCGCGCAGATGGCCCGGTCATGGGGCAGCGATGCCGCGAAGGCGATCTGGGACTCCGCGACCATCACCGGCATCCTTGGCGGCGTCACCGACGCGGAAAACTTGCGCGACTTCGCCGCGATCGCCGGCGACCGCGACGAAACGTCCTGGCAGGCGTCCACCGGCAAAGGGGATGGAATGCTCGGTCTCGGCTCCGGTCGGAGCTACTCCGAGCAGATCCGTACCCGGGCAGTGCTCACCACCGGGGAGATCCGCGGCCTGCCCGAGGGCACGATGCTGATGTTCTACAAAGGCTTGGACCCGATGCTCGTCCGGATGACCGCCTACTACCGCCGCAAGGATCGGAAGGCGCTGCTCGCAGGCCGGGACACCGTCGAGACCACCATCAGCCGAACTGCCGCGGCAGCGCCGATCTTCGCCGAGCCGGTCGAGAAGGGCTGACATGCGTCCGCCACGGCCAGGCTCGGCATGGACCCCGAGCCGTTGGGCACGACGCGGCCGATACGCCGACTACATCAACAGCAAGGCCTGGGCCAAGCGTCGGCGACGATGGTTTCAGGAGCATTGGGAGCGGACGCACGAGCCGGCGGTGTGTGTCGTCTGCGGGGCGCGGCCCGTCGACTTGCACCACTTGCACTATGGCAACCTCGGCAACGAGGACTACGAGCAGATCATCGCCGTCTGCGGCAGCCACCATGATCGCATCCACGCGGCATGGGCGGCGACACCACACATCCGGAGGCTGGGACGACGAACCGCATCTTTGGTCATCATCGCCGAGATGCGGAAGCGACTTGGTCGTTGATCGGGAAGCCTGTCAAACACTCAACTGCCCACCCTCAGCTCAGGTGTTCCATTTTGGAACACCTGAGGTCCCAGATGTCCGTCGTAGGGCGCAGCAGGACGCACTCTTGGCGCTCTTCGATGCGAACGCGGATACAGGCCAGTCGGTTCCCGCGGATTACGGCGTTCTCGCAGGTGATACCCCTGAGCGGCGTCTGGTACCAACGAAGGTCCCCGCGGAGCGAGATGCCTTTTCGCTGCGTTCCGAGCGACTCCAAACTGGGAGCGCGGCACGGCCTCAGCCGCCGGTCACGGCGTTGGCGACGTCCCCTGCGACCACGAACACGACCCCGCCGAGCTGCCGCCGGACCCCGCTGACCTCGACCCGCTTCGTGCCCGCGACGGCGACGGCAAGGCCTTCGTCGGCGGCGTCCCGAGCTGTCTGAACGGCTGCCTGCCGGTTGGCGCGTTCCGTCGTTAGGTCCCCTCGCAGCTGGCCGAGGTCCCGGTCAACGGCGGCGAGTCTGGCGAGGACGGCATCGGCGAAACCCGGCAAGGTTGGTGGTCGCATCCGGGAACGCATGAGCGGTCCCGTGCGCAGTCATCTTGTGGGCCGGCAGGGTGCCAATGGCCAGTCCCGTGACGGTCGGTGGGCGGCGGCGGAAGCGTCGGAGGACGTCGCCGGCGGCGCGGTAACCTTCGGCGGGAACGCGGCATGCCACCCGCCAAGCGGCGCCAGCGACCGGATGGCGCCGAGAAGGGTGATGCCGGCACCCGTTAGCGTGCCCCAGTCCCCCACGTCATGCCGACGATGTCGCGGGTCGTCGGCCCGGCGCGGGTCAGGCTCGCCGGGGCGTCCTGGGCTCATTCGGCGATCGCCAGCAGGGTCCGGGCACCGGCCGACACTGCCGTCTGGGCCAGCGTCAGCACCGTCGTCACGTCGTGTCGCACCCCGCGCGGGTCTCGTGGGCCGGGTACTGGGCGAACACCTCCATCAGTGGTCGACGGGACAGCGCAGGGGTGCGAGATGATGGCATGGCGGCGGAGGACTTCCGTGACGGGCGTTGTGTGGAAACTCGATCGTCACCGGGCGTCGTCCGTCGCCCTATCAGCAACACTCGTCACATCAGTCACATGCGTAACGGCAGGTCACCGCCTATCGAGACCTACTTTGCCGAGCCCGGGAGGCCCTAGCGAGAAGAGTATTGGAGACCCTCCGTAGACTGCGAACGACGTAATTCACCCATTCGGCGGCTTCCCCGCCTACAGCGCGTAGTACCAGGCTCTGACAGTACGAGCGGCAACAGTGAGCTCAAGGTAGACAATGGCAACCAAATAGATCGATGGAGGCGCCTTTGCCGCAACTGGTAGTAAGACACACCCTGCTTCAGGCGGTCTTCTGAGGTTACGGTTCGGGGCACGTAGCAGGCGACGCACAGTGGCTCTCCCTGAGCAATTCGTTCGCCTAACTAACTGAGGGAGAGGGAGTAGTGACTCTATCCATGGATACCATTCCGCTCGTCGGACCGAGCGTCCGATGTCACCTGCCTCGATCTTTTCATGCCTCCGGCTTGGATCAGGTCCGGATTCTGGACACTGTCCGTGCCGGTGGCGCCGCCATCACCCGCCCTCAGCTTGTCGGCCGGGTTTGCCGCGCCGGAACCAAACCATTCGGACCGGAATCCCGCGGGCTGGTCCAGCTGCTCTTGTCCGATCGGCCTGACGCCGCGACGACGAGTACACCGCTCAGGGCACGTGTTCCCATGGTTCGCCGACCGACGACGACACCGCGGGATAATCTCCTGCTGTCCACGCGGCCAATTGTCAGCACTTCTAGCTGACGACTTCTGAGTTATGCATGACCGCACCGCCGAATGGATCAGTGAATCGATAATGAGCAACAAACTGCTCTCCCGACCCAAAGGGTCGGCCACGACGAGCAGGCTCGCCACAGAAAGCGTGCTGTTGTCGAAGCTGCGTCATGGAGTCGCTACCGGAACGAGGATCGGCAGGTATCACATCGAGTCGTACCTGGATCGCGGCGGCATGGCCGCCGTGTACGAGGCAACCGACCTGCACCTGACCCGCCGCGTCGCACTCAAGGTGCTGGTCGGAGATCGCGCGGACGACATCGAGATGCGCGAGCGCTTCGTCCGGGAATCGCGGTTCGCGGCCTCCTTGGAACATCCGAACATCGTGCCGATCTACGATGCCGGGGAGATCGACGGCCTGTTGTACATCGCCATGCGTCTGGTCCGCGGTACCAACCTGGCCGGTTTCCTGCGATCCGCGGGTCGGATGGAGCCGGCCCTGGCGCTGAGCCTGCTCGCGCCGGCGGCCAGCGCACTCGATGCCGCGCACGCCGCGGGATTTGTGCACCGCGACGTCAAGCCGGCGAATATTCTGCTGGCGATCGGCCGGGCCGGCCACCGGCACGTGTACCTGGCCGATTTCGGGGTGACCA
>JBIOVW010000143.1:0-16533 GCA_044867945.1 Nakamurella sp.
CCCCGACGAACTTGTAGGTACAGCCGACGGCGAAGTCGACATCCCAAGCGTCCAGCTGTATCTCGGTGGAACCAACCGAGTGGCACAGATCCCAGACGACCAGCGCGCCTGCCTGGTGGGCGATCTCGGTGATGGCCGGCACATCGGCGAGATACGCGGACTGATAGGCGACATGGCTCAACGTCACGACCGCCGTGTGGTCGTCGACGACGGCGGCGACGTCCTGCGCGGTCACTCCGCCGTCGGCCGGCGGTTCCAGCCAGACCAGATCCAGCTTCAGGTCGTTGGCCAGCGATTCGACCACGTACCGGTCGGTGGGAAAGTTGTCCCGGTCCAGGACCACCTTCCTGCGGTCCGGCCGCAGGTTCAGCGCGGCCCGCATCGCCTTGTAGAAGTTCACCGTGGTGGAGTCGGCGATGATCGTCGTCCCGGGTGCGGCGTCAAGGGCGGCGCCGGCCAGCTCGTCCCCGATCTTCTCCGGCAGGTCCATCCAGCCCTCGGACCAGCCACGGATCAGTCGCCCGGCCCACTGCTCGTGGGTGAACCGCTGCCAGGCCTCCGCGATGGACGCGAGCGGTCGGCCGAGCGAGTTGCCGTCCAGATAGGCGACGACATCGTCGGTGGTGGCCAGGTAGCGGTCCCGGAACGCGCGCAACGGGTCGGTCCGGTCGAGCTCTTCGGCATGGGTCCGGGTGATCTGGCGCGCGGTCATTGCGGGTCCTCGGTGGGCGGGGCACCGATCTCGGTGCGGACGGCGTAAAGCTCGGGGAAGAAGGTGAGGGAAAGGGCGCGGGCCAGGAAGGCGACACCGGAGGAGCCGCCGGTGCCGCGCTTGTACCCGATGATGCGTTCGACGGTCTTCAGGTGGCGGAACCGCCAGGTCTGGAAGGTGTCCTCGATGTCGACGAGCTCCTCGCAGGTCTCGTAGACGTCCCACTGGTGCTCCGGGTCGGCGTAGACGCCGGTGAAGATCCGGACCAGGTCCTCGTTGCGGGTGTGCGGCTCGGCGAAGTCGCGGGTCAGCAGGTCCGCCGGGATGGGATAGCCGCGGCGGGCCAGGTAGTGCAGGAACTCGTCGTACAGACTGGGCGCGTGCAGGTCCCGTTCGAGTTGGGCCGCAGTCTCCGGATCGTGCGCGAACACCGCGATCATCGCCCGGTTCTTGTTGCCCAGCAGGAACTCCAGGGTCCGGTACTGCGCGGACTGGAAGCCCGACGACTTGCCCAGCAGCCCGCGAAACTGCGCGTACTCGGACGGGGTGAGGGTGGCCAGCACCGACCACTGCTCGATCATCTGTCGCTGCACGTGCTTGATCCGGGCCAGCCGCTTGAGCGCCGGGCCGAGCTCGTCTGCGTGCAGAAGCCTGATCGCGGAGCGGATCTCGTGGATGACCAGCTTGATCCACAGCTCGGTGACGTGGTGCACCACGATGAACAGCATCTCGTCGTGGTGGTCGGAGACCGGCTGCTGGGCGTGCAGCAGTTCGTCCAGGTGCAGGTAGCTGCCGTAGTTCAGGCCCTGCAGGTCGCGCTCGATGCCGTCCTCGAGCGGCCGGATGTTGGCAGTGGTCATCGTCGCCTCCAGCCCAAACGTATCGTGGTTAGTTGACGATCGTCAAGTAGGCGCAACAGGAGCTGGTGCGACAGGCATCACGGACGGCGATCGAGTCCGACGGTTGCGCGACAGGAGAACATCGGCAAGAATCATGAACGTTCAAGTATTCGCATCGAAGACTGCGTTACCCTTCTCGATCCAAGGAGTGTTCATGACCACCACCGTTAACCGGGCCACCGCCGGAACGTCGAGCCGCAACGCCGTCAGCACCGGCGTCGGCCTGCTCGTCCTGCGTGCCGCCCTCGGCATTGTGATGATCGTGCATGGCTGGCAGAAGTTCTTCGTCGACGGCATCTCGGGCGTCGAGGGCTTCTTCACCCAGGTGGGTGTGCCGCTCTCGGGCGTGAGCGCGGTTGGCGTGGCGACTCTCGAGCTGGTCGGCGGAGCTCTGATGGTGCTCGGCCTCGGTGCCCGCATCGTGGGCGTGCTGTACGGGTTGTGCATGATCGGGGCGATCGTCTTCGTGCACGCATCGGCGGGCTTCCTCGCCTCGGCCGGCGGCTACGAGTTCGTCCTGCTCCTGGCGGCCGCGTCCGCCGCGATCGCACTGACCGGTGCCGGTCGGTACAGCGTGGACGCCCTGATCCGCCGCTGACCCCCAGGCTTGCCGCTACAGCGGTGGGTTCTGCCGGGTGAGTTGACCGATCCGATCCGCGGCGGCGGGCGCCAGCGCGGTCAGTTCGTTCCGGTCGCCGAGAGTGAAGTCGTGCCAGTCGAATCCGGGCGAGACGACCGTCGACACCAGCGACCATGCGCCGTCCGGTGACGAGCCCTGCCACCAGCCGGCCGGCACATGGACCTGCGGCTGCTGGCCGTTCGCCACGTCCGACCCGAGCACCACCTCGAGGTCGGCGCCGGACGGCTCGATCAGCAGCATCCGCAGCGGAGCTCCGCTGTGGTGGAAGTAGACCTCGTCGCTGTGCAGCCGGTGCAGCGCAGAGAAGTCGTCACCGATCAGCATGAACAGGATGGCGGTTGCCCCACCACCGGTGAACGTGCGGCGGAACAGGCCGCCCTCCAACGCGAGTGGCCGCAGACCCAGCTCGTCCGCGAGAGTGCGCCCGGCCGCCGGGTCGTCGGCGGAGGTCGGGTCTGTTATCGGGTCGGTCATCGGGCTCACCCGGCCATGACCGGGACGGCGGCCAGCGCGGCGGCCAACTCGGCGTCGGACAGTCCGGAGTCCTCCATGCGTCCGGTCAGGTAGGCGTCGTAGGCGGCCAGGTCGAGCAGGCCGTGGCCGCACAGGGCGGTGACGATCACCTTCTCCTCGCCGGACTCCTTGCACGCCAACGCCTCCCGGATGGTCGCGGCCAGCGCGTGAGTGGGTTCCGGGGCGGGCACGATGCCCTCGGTGCGGGCGAACCGGACAGCTGCGGCGAAGCATTCGGTCTGCTCGACGGCGATCGCCTCCATCAACCCGAGTTCGTAGACGTGCGAGATGAGCGGGGCCATGCCGTGGTAGCGCAGGCCGCCGGCGTGAATCGGGTCCGGCACGAAGTCGTGCCCGAGCGTGTGCATCTTCATCAAAGGGGTGAACCCGGCCGTGTCACCGAAGTCGTACCGGTACTCGCCGCGGGTCAACGACGGGCAGGACGCCGGTTCCACCGCCCGGATCACCGGCGACTGCCGGCCGGCCAGCTTCTCCCGGATGAACGGGAACGCCAGGCCGCCGAAGTTGGAACCGCCGCCGGTGCAGCCGATCACCAGGTCGGCGCCGGATTCGCCGGCCTTGGCCAGTTGCAGCAGCGCCTCCTCACCGATGACGGTCTGATGCAGCAGCACGTGGTTGAGCACCGACCCGAGCGCGTACTTCGTGTCCTCGTGTTGTGCGGCGACCTCGACCGCCTCGGAGATGGCGATGCCCAGCGACCCGGGGTGGTCCTCGGGGAAGCCCTTGCCCGAGGTGGTGAGGCGAGACGGCGACCGGTGCACGGTGCCGCCGAAAGTCTCGATGACGGTCCGCCGGTACGGCTTGGCGTCGTAGGAGGCGCCGACCTGCCAGACTTCGCAGTCGACGCCGAACAGTGAACAGGCGAACGCGAGCGCGGTGCCCCACTGCCCGGCGCCGGTCTCCGTGGTCAGCTTCCGCACCCCGGCCTTGGCGTTGTAGTAGACCTGCGGGACCGCGGTGTTCGGTTTGTGCGAGCCGGCGGGGGAGACGCCCTCGTACTTGTAGTAGATCCGCGCCGGGGTGCCAAGTGCCTGTTCCAGTCGGTGCGCCCGGAACAACGGCGAAGGCCGCCACAGCCGGTAGACGTCCTGCACCTCGTCCGGGATCGGGACGTAGCTGTCGGTTGAAACCTCTTGCAGAATCAGGTCCATCGGGAACAGCGGGGCCAGGTCGGCCGGCCCGACGGGCTGGTGGGTGGCCGGGTGCAGCGGCGGCGGGGGTGGGGACGGCAGGTCCGGGATGATGTTGTACCAGCTCGTCGGCATCTCGGATTCGTCGAGCAGGTACTTGTGCTGCCGGATGGCCATTTTTCCGCCTTCACCATTGAAGCGTCGGGTGGTCGGGACTGTGAGGCTACCGTGGTGACCGCCTCCGCCGAGGACCGGACGCCTCCATGACGAGATCCGCACCAGCAGTCAAAGAGAGCTGCTCGTGTGGATCTCAATTCGATCATGACGACGAGCCCCGCGACGATGCGCGGTCGACGGTCACGCCCAGAGCTCGTCCAGGTCAGGCAGCTTCACCCGGCCCGCGGTGCCGACCCGGACCGGCGCCGGGCGCGGGGGCGTCAGATCCACCACGTCGACCGTCGCGAGGGCGGCGTCGTCCAGGAACCGGCTGATCGGCGCCATCGTGTGCCGATCGTCGCGGGCGTGCCGGTGATGCGGCATCCGCAGCGGCGCATACAGGTGCAACTCGTCCGCGGCGCGGGTGACGGCCACATAGAACAGCCGGGCCTCCTCCTCGATCCCGTCCGGCTTCGCCAGCGCCATGTCGGACGGGAACGATCCGTCCACCAGGTGCAGCACATGCACCACCGACCATTCCAGGCCCTTGGCCGAGTGCACGGTGGACAGCACCAGGTAGTCGTCGTCCTGCTCGGGAGGTCCGGCGAGGTCACTGGTGGACGCCGGCGGGTCCAGGGTCAGTTCCGCGACGAAGGCGGCCAGGTCGGGCGACACGTCGGCGGCCCCGACGAGCCGTTCCAGGTCGCCGAGCCGGACGGACCAGTCCCGGTACCGCGCGGTGACCAGCGGCCGCAACAGCTCGAGGCAGCCGCGGGCCCGCTCGCCGATCCGGTGTCGCGCCCGGGCGTCGGCCAGGACCTGCAGGGTGGTGGCCAGGGCCACCCGGCACATCGCCGGGGCGGCGGCCACCGCCTCGGCGTGCCGGTCGTCGTCCACCGGTCGCTCGGGGTCGGCCAGCAGCGGCATCAGCGTGCGAGCCCGGGCCGGGCCGATCCCGTCGTGCAACCGCAGCAGCCGGTACCAGGCGACCTCGTCCAACGGGTTGTCCAACAACCGAACGGTTGCCACGAAGTCCTTGACATGCGCGGATTCCAGGAACTTCAGGCCGCCGTACTTGACGAACGGCACGTCGCGGGAGGTCAGCTCCACTTCCAGCAGGTCGCTGTGGCCGGATGCTCGCATCAGCACGGCCTGATCGCGCAGCCGGCGGCCGTTCTGATGGGCGCTGAGGATCTGATCGACGATGGCCCTGGCCTCGGCCGGGGCGTCGTGGCAGCGCACCAGCCGGGGCGGGCGGCCGTCGAACCGGTCCGAGTGCAGCACGATCCGGTGCTCGTCGTCCCCCGGCCTGGCCTCGTTCGCCAGGTCCAGCAGCCGCTGGTGGGATCGGAAGTTGCGTTCCAGGCGCACGACCGTGACGTCCGGCAGGTCGCGGATGAGGGACTGCAGGTGTGCGCTGTCCGAGCCGCGGAATCCGTAGATCGCCTGCGCGTCGTCGCCGACAACGGTCAAACCCTGCCCGCCGGGCCGCAGCGCGTGCACGATGTCGACCTGGGTGGCGTTCACGTCCTGGTACTCGTCGACGAGGACGTGATCCCACCGGGCGGCGATCCGGCGGCCGACGACCGGGTCGCGGAGCAGGCTTCTCCAGGCCAGCAGCAGGTCGTCGAAATCCAGCAGCCCACGCTCGCGCTTGCGAGCGACGTAGGCGCGGAACAGCTCCATCACCGCATCCAGATGCGGTCGAACCCAGCTGAAGTCGGTCGCGATCAGGGTCCGGGCGGGGACGCCGGTGTTGACGGCGCGGGAGTAGATGTCCACCATGGTGGCGGCCCGCGGGAACCGCCGATCGGTGCCGTGCAGGCCGTGGTCGTGCCGCAACAGGTCCATCACGTCGGTGGCGTCGGCGCGGTCCAGCACACTGACCGCGGGTGGCAGGCTGAGCGCCTCGGTGTGCCGGCTGATGATTCCGTGCGCGACCGCATGGAACGTCCCGCCCTGCAGCCGCTGGCCGGCGTCGGGTTGCGTACACATGGCGGCGGCCCGCGAGATCATCTCGTCGGCCGCGCGCCTGGTGAAGGTCAGCAGCAGCACCCGGTCGGCGGGAACGCCCCGGTCGAGCAGACCGGCCACCCGCGCGGTGAGCGTGCGCGTCTTCCCGGTACCGGCCCCGGCCAGGATCACCAGCGGGTCGTCGCCGTGCACAACCGCGGACAGCTGGGCATCGTCCAGCCCCGCGTCCCACCCAGTGTCGAACATTCGTGCGATGCTATCCGGTTGGCGGGTCCGGCCCGAGGATCGACGCGCCGAAGGAACTCAACCCGCCCGCCGGCCGGTGCCCACCACACCCAGCCGTGACGAGGCGGATCGGATGAGCACCGATGCCCAGGTGCGATACGGCCGCCAGGGCTCGGCGATCTCGGTGAGCCGTTCGGAGCCGACCGGCCCGTCGACCCGGTAGTGCAGACCGATCAGCTCGAGCAGCATCGGCTCGTCGACCGGCAGCACGTCGGTGAAGCCGACCGAGCGGATCGTGATGAGTGAGGCGTAGAAGGGGCCGATCCCCTTGATCCGCTGCATGTCGTCCTGACACGCCTCCGGCCCGATGTGCCGGAGCCGGTCGACGTCCAGGGTGCCGGTCAGCGCCTTGCGGGCGATCCCGTGCATCCGGTGGATCTTCTCCGCGGTCAACCCGGGGAACTCGGTCACGGCCAGCAGCTGTTCGGGTGTCGGCAGGGCGGCCAGCCGCTGCCCGGCCAGCTCGAAGACCCGACCGTGCCGTTCCGACAGCCGGGTTCGCACCTGAGCCATCTGGCGGGCCGGCCGCCGTGCGGATAGCACCGACCAGATCGCCGCCTCGTACGGGGAGTAGAACAGCACCGGCAGCAGCCCGGGGGCGGCCTCCTGTAGACCTCCGATAATCGGGTCGCGGACGCCGACATCGGCGAAGCCACCGCCGTCCTGGTCGAGCGAGAGCACCCTGGCCACCTGTGCCCGGACCGCGTTCACCCGGCCGGCGCCCACCCCTTGCACAACCCCACGCACGGTGCCGTCCGGGTCCTGCCGCAGCTCGACGCCGACCTGCTCGGTGTACCCGTCCAGGCAGAACGCCAGCCGCATCACGCCGTCGAACCGGTCGGCATCCCGGCCGCCGAAACCGAACTCCGCGGACTCCCGCAGGCGGTAGGCGGTGGTGGGGTGGATCGTGAGGATTGTCATGGCCGGATAATGGACCCGAGGTCTGACAGTGGTCCGCCAGGAGAGGCATACGGTCGATCAAGCGGTGAGCAGGGCGCCCAGGAAGATCAGGTAGCCGATGCCGGCGGTCCCGCACAGCGCGCTCGAGGCCCGGTTCCACTGTTGACGCAACGCGGCGACGCCGAGCCCGGCGGCCAGCAGTAGCCAGACCAGGGCATGCCCGTATTCGAGGATCGGCCCCCGCCAGCCGTCGGCCGACGCGTCCGACCCGTCGCCGAGGGTCAGGAACACCACCGCGATCAGCAGCGCGACCAGCGCACCGAGCGCGAACCCCACCCGAGCCCGGCTCGGCGCAGTCTCCTTCACCCGGGCAGTATGCCGAGCCGGCCGGGGCGCCTGCCGGGACGCCACGATCGAGCGGAACATCGGGTCGCACCGGGCGACCGAATATTCCTCAGATCAGAAGCGGGGCCGAACGGGGTGAGGTGCCCGCTCACCTCCGCTGACCGCCACGGGTGAACCGGGATTGCGCAGGGCCGGGGTCGAATGCGCAACCGATGTTCAGCGTGCGGTCGGAGGGAGGCCCTTCCTTGACGGAGCACCGTTCATCGCGTCGACCAGAGCACGGTCTGACCGAAGACCGAAACTCCCATGGGCGAGGCATTTTGGTCCCTGGTCACGGCCTGTCCGGCCCGTACGAACGCCTCGGCCGCCGTTGGGGCGCGGGGGGTCCGGGTGACCAGGGAAATGTGCAGGTACGAGGCCGGGTGATGTGGACGACCCGAGCGCCCGCGGCGGTGGCGCCAGCGCGGACCAGCCATCCGGATCATCACCTCGAAGTCCCGGCCAGCACCAGCAGGGTCGTGCGGTGCGCGACCTCGCGACCACCTTCGCCTGGTCGCCGCTGGAATGCGCGTCGTCCACCAAGGCGCGCATCAGCCCATGAACAGCTGCTCCGCGGCGGGGCTGAACCCGCCGTTGTCAATGGCGGCGAGAAGGTAAGTCAACTGCCGGGCGTCCACGGTCCGCCGGAGAGTAGCGCTTCTGGCGTGCTACTGCCGTTGACCGAGGCAGCTCTCGATGTCGGCGCTCTGGTATCCGCGCTGGAACCAGCTGTCCCGCTCCTCCGGGGTGCCGTGATCGCCGACGTAGTCACCGATGGCGTGCGACACCTCGACCATCTCCGCCAGGTCGGGCTTGATGGTCAGGTAGCCGTCCCGCTGTGCCTTGGCCAGCGCGGCGCCGCCGATGCAGTCCGCCTGCAACTCCTGGAACTTGCCGCTGAACACTGCAGGGGATTCGCCGTCGTGGATGAACCGGGTTTGCGCCGCGTGTGCCGTTTCGTGCGCGACGACCATGTAGAAAAGAGAATTGCCCAGGTATCCGTGTTCGCGGAAGAATTGCATGTCCCAGGCCATGAATCCGGTTCCGGCGACCGTGCTCCCGCAGAAGAAGGCATTGCCTGCGGTGTCGAAATCTCCGTCGCAGTCCGCGATCTGCCCGCGGGCCGAGTCGTAGAACCCGTCCCCGTGATACAGCTGCGGCGTCCACCAGGTGACGGGGTTGCCGTTGTCGTCGACCCAGGTACTGAACAGATCGTTCCAGTACCGGTCGACCACGTCGACCGCGCTGCCCACCTCCGCGCGAATCTCGGCGTTCGAGACACCGGTCGACACCGGCGGCGCGACAGTGGTCGACGGCGTCGTCCGAGGCGTCGGCGAAGGAATGCTGGGCAGCGTTGGGTATTCCGTCGTCGCCGTGGTTGTCGGCGCGACCTGAGTGGTGGTTTGGGTCTGCGTCACCGTTTCCTGCTCGGTGTGGGTGATGGTGACGGGCGCCGGTGCGGCGGTGCCGCCCGTGGAGCCCGCACATGCGGTGGTTCCGATCAGGACGAGAGCAAGCACCGACGCAGAAGAGACATGCCTGAGTTTCACGATCCCCCCAAGGACTCCTCGCCATCGTAACCCATTCGGTCCAGCAATCATCGCGGACTGATAACACAAGGTGATCACAGAGGGGCGGGCACGCCCGCCCGCCGGGTGGTGCTTGGATCGGCGAATGCCGATGCTGGCCGACCTGGCGATTCCCCGCCCGGTGCTGGCCGCACCCATGGCCGGCGGTCCGTCGACTCCGGCGCTGGTGACCGCAGCCGCGGTGGCGGGCAGTCTCGGCTTTCTGGCCGGCGGCTACCGGTCCGCCGAGCAGCTGGCCGAGCAGATCCGCGAGGTACGATCGGCGACCGGTACTTTCGGCGTCAACATGTTCGCACCGAACCCGGTGCCGGTCGACCCCGACGAGTACACCAGGTATGCGACCCGGCTCGCCCCCACGGCGGTCCGGTTAGGGGTCACGCTGCCCCCACGGCCGATCGAGGACGACGACGGCTGGGTCGCCAAGCTCGACCTGCTGGTCTCGGATCCGGTGCCGCTGGTGAGCTTCACCTTCGGGCTGCCTCCTTCGCCGGCAATCCGGGACCTGCACAAGGTCGGCAGCGCGGTTGTGCAGTCGGTGACCTCACCGCAGGAGGCTCTGTGGGCGCAGGATGCCGGAGTCGACCTGCTGATCGTGCAGGGGCCCGCGGCGGGCGGCCATTCGGCGGTCTTCGAACCTTCTGCGCGCAGTGCGTCCCAGGCGCTGCGGGACCTGGTCAGGGATGTCGCGCGGGTGACCCGGCTGCCGCTGATCGCCGCCGGCGGGCTGGCGACACCCTCGGACGTCGCGGCGGCGCACCGCGCCGGGGCGGTCGCGGCGATGGTCGGAACTGCCCTGCTTCTCGCCGACGAGGCAGGGACCTCGTCGGTGCACCGCGCGGCCATCGCTGGCCGGTCCGACCCGACGGTGATGACCAGGGCGTTCACCGGTCGGCCGGCCCGCGCCCTGCCCAACGACTTCATCCGCCGGTTCGACCCGATCGCGCCCTACGGCTATCCGGCCGTACATCACCTGACCAGTCCGCTGCGCAAGGTGGCCGCCGCCGTCGGCGACGAAGAGGGTGTGCACCTGTGGGCCGGGACCGGCTACCCAGCGACCAGGCCCGGGTCGGCGGCCAGCATCCTGACCGCGCTCGCCGGCGGCTGAAGCCACCGACACTGCCTCGGCCCTTATGCGACTTACGCCGGCACCATCGGCGGCTCGAAGGCGGCCAAAAGGGCTTCAAGGGCCTGCTGATCCGGCCCGACGAACTGCGGCCCGGTCGGTGCCTTGGCGAGCGTGGCGAACATGCGGTCGTTCATGCCGATCGCGGGTGGCAGGTGGGTGCTGCAGATCGCCGACGGGTCGAGGTCGCGGATGGTCTGTACCGAGGCGAGGAACTTGCGCTCGTCGACGTTGTGCACCCATGGGCTGTCGATGGCCGCCCACATCAACTGAGCCGCTTCACGATCGGCATCGCCGACTGCGCGCAGGCCCGGTGAGGACGCCAGTTCCGCGGTGGTCATCGGGCCACCGAAGCAGTCGGAGGAGAAGAACACGCCGGACCCGCTCTCGAGAAATCCTACGGTTGCGGGGTTGTCGTACAACGGTGGGCGGTAGCCGGTCAGGGTGCGATCACCGACGTCGAGGGTCTGTCCCGGATTGAGCAGGTAGACCCGGTCGAGCGGAAGCTGCCGTTCACAGCCCAGGATGCCCATGCCGATGAACGTCGTCACCACTCGGGCGCGTGGAGCGGCCTCGAGCAACTCGAAGATTCCCCCGGTGTGGTCGCGGTCCGGGTGGGTGAGCCAGATCCACTGCACGTCGGCCGGGTCGATCACCCGCGCGAGGTCACGCAGGTAGTCCTTGTCCGGGGTCGACAACCCGGTGTCCACGACCACCGGCTGCGCCGAGTGCAGCACGAATGTGTTGACCGGCAGAAACCCGATTCCGGGGATCTCGACCGCGTCGCTGAGCACTGTGACATCCGGGGTGATCCGATGGGTCTGCATGAGCCACTCTCCAGGCTTGGTTGCGTCCGATCAGAACGGAACGTGGGTTGCGAGCAGACCCGTGGCCGTGCCACGGCCCGAGACGAGCCGGCAGAACTCGACGGCGTCGAGCTCGAGGGTGTCGCCGTCGACGTCCGGTCCCGCCATGAAGGCTCCGCCCGCCGGACCGGTCAGGATCAAACGGAAAGCCGCACCGTGCCGCCGTGCCCATTCGTCGACGACATCGGCGACGATGACGCCATCGTGGCCCGGTGTCAGCTGCATCCTGCGGCCGGTTGCCCGGCACAGGTCGATCCGGTGCATCCAGACATCCCGGGTGAGAATGACGTCGACGAGATACCCGGTCGCCCACCATTCCTGCCGCCCGTTCAACTCGAAAGGATCTGGCATGACCGTCGACAACGCACCCTCCGGCGTGTGTGTGCGTCCCAGGACGGCGCGCGGCGCAACAGCCCGGAGGCCTGCGACAATCGCTGCGGGCGACCATGTCTGGCGTTCGCGCACCTGAACGGCGGTGAGTGCATCGATGAGATCGACGTCGTTCGCGGTAGCGTCGGCAAACGCCAGGCCTTGCTGACGGTCCCCTTCGGCCGGATCGGCTGCCAGCTCGGCCATACCGACAACGTGGCACGCGAGCTGCCGGACGTCCCAGGCCGGGCAGTCGGTCGGCCTGCCCCAATCGTCGGTGGACAGGTCGCCGACGGCGGCGGCGAACCGCTCGTATTCGGTGGCCGCCAGTTCCATGGCAACCACTCGGTCGAGAGTCGACCGCTGCAGCACCGCTTGCTCCGCCGGACCCTCGGACAGCGTGGTCATCGCGTTCTCCTCCCCTTGCTTCGGGCTTTCGGTTCCATGCCGACGGCGTCGGCCCACATGTCGATGGCGCGATCGATGAGATCCTTGCGGCTGTGCCCGCCCGGCTCGTTCGCGAGCTGTTGATCGACCAGACCGCTGAGCAGTGCGATCCAGATCTCCACGTCGCCGCGATCCCGCACTCCCATGCTCGCCATCAGGTCGATGCCCAATTGCACGACACGTCGCGATGGGGCGAACGATTCCGGGCTCGGCGTGAAACCCGGGACCGACCGCTGGTTCATCAACTGGTACCGCGCGAGATCGGCCACCGCGAAGTCGAAGAACAGGTGGGAACGGGATTTGAGGATCGTCCGCGGCGAACTGGTGGGATCCTCGGCCGCCATCGCGTCCCGTTCGGCACGTTCGTACTCGGACCAGGCCTGCTCGAACATCGCGTCGTAGATCGCGAGTTTGGACTCGAAATGCGAGTAGAGCGACGGTGCGCGCATGCCGACCAGGTCCCCGACGTCACGCATTGTCCAATCCAGCAGGCCGCGTTCTCTGGAAAGGGCCCAGGCCGCCTCGAGGATCTCCTGGCGAGTTGCCGCACGTCGTTCGGCTGCCCGATCTCGAGTAGGCGCACCTAACATGATTAGGAGTGTCCCGCTCTGCCTCCTGGCTGTCAAGCCTTCGACCGTCTGTCGGTCATCGGCCCCGCCAGGGCCACACCGGCCGTGACGACAGCGGCCGGTGTGGCTCCCGTGCAGTGGGTCAGGCCGCGGCGACCTCGACGGACTGATCCGCGGCCGGCTCCAGCACCTGGGCCAGGATGTCCCGTACGTCACCCACCGGAACGACGGTGAGCGCGTCCAGAACCTCGGCCGGGACGTCGTCCAGGTCCGGCTCGTTGCGCAACGGGATGAACACCGTTGTCACCCCGGCCCGTTGCGCGGCGAGCAGCTTCTGCTTGACCCCGCCGATCGGCAGCACCTTGCCGTTCAGGGTGACCTCACCCGTCATGGCCACATCCGAGCGGACCGCCCGGCCGGTGGCCAGCGACGTCAGCGCGGTCACCATTGTGACGCCGGCGGACGGGCCGTCCTTGGGCACCGCACCCGCCGGGACGTGCAGGTGGATCGTCCGGTTCAGCGCCCCCGGCTCGATGCCGACCTCGTCCGGGTGTGACCTGACGAAGGACAGTGCGATCTGCGCCGATTCCTTCATCACGTCGCCCAACTGGCCGGTGATGGTCAGCGACCCCTTGCCCGGCTCGGCTCCGGACGGGACCGGCTCCGCCGAGGCCTCGATGAACAGCACGTCGCCGCCCATCCCGGTGACCGCCAGCCCCGTGGCCACGCCGGGCACCGAGGTCCGCTCGGCCGTCTCCGAGGTGAACCGGGGCCGGCCGATCAGCGCCCGCAGATCCGGCTCGTCCACCGCGATCGGCGCTTCGGCACCGGACGACAGCCTGGTGGCGACCTTGCGCAGCACCTTGGCGATCAGCCGCTCCAGCTGCCGCACCCCGGCTTCCCGGGTGTAGTCCGCAGCCATCTTGCGCAACGCCGCATCGGACACCGACACCTCGGCGGCATCCAAGGCCGCACGCTCGAGTTGCCTGGGCAGCAGGTGCGTGCGGGCGATGGCGACCTTGTCGTCCTCGGTGTAGCCGTCCATCGTGATCAGCTCCATCCGGTCCAGCAGTGCGGACGGAATGGTCTCCAGCACGTTGGCGGTGGCCAGGAACAGCACGTCGGACAGGTCCAGATCCAGGTCCAGGTAGTGATCTCGGAACGTGTGGTTCTGCGCCGGGTCCAGCACCTCCAGCAGGGCCGCTGCCGGGTCGCCGCGGTAGTCGGAACCGACCTTGTCGATCTCGTCCAGCAGCATCACCGGGTTCATCGATCCGGCCTCGGTGATCGCCCGGACGATCCGGCCGGGCAACGCACCAACGTAGGTGCGCCGATGGCCGCGGATCTCAGCCTCGTCCCGCACGCCGCCCAGCGCCACCCGGACGAACGTGCGGCCCAGCGCCCGGGCCACCGACTCACCCAGCGACGTCTTGCCGACGCCGGGCGGGCCGACCAGCACCAGCACCGCGCCCGAGCCGCGGCCACCCACCACCTGCAGGCCCCGGTGGGCCCGCCGGCTGCGCACCGCCAGGTACTCGGTGATCCGGTCCTTGACGTCGTCAAGGCCGTGGTGGTCGGCGTCCAGCACCTCGCGGGCCGCCGTGACATCCGTCTTGTCGTCCGTCCGCGCCGCCCACGGCAGCTCCAGCACGGTGTCCAGCCAGGTCCGGATCCAGCCGGACTCGGGGCTCTGGTCGCTCGATCGCTCCAGCCGGCCGACCTCGCGCAGCGCCGACTCACGCACCCTCTCCGGCAGGTCGGCCTGCTCCACCCGGCTCCGGTAATCCTCGGTTCCCCCGGGCTCACCGTCCCCGAGTTCCTTGCGAATCGCCGCCAGTTGCTGCCGGAGCAGGAACTCCCGTTGGGACTTCTCCATGCCCTCACGCACGTCGTCGCGGATCTTCTCCGCCACGTCCATCTCGTTCAGGTGGGCGCGGGTCCACTCGATCAACAGCTCGAGCCGCTCCACCACGTCCGGGGTCTCCAGGATCTGCCGCTTCTGCTCGTTGGTCAGGTACGGCGCCCAGCCGGCGGCGTCGGCGAGCACCGACGGGTCGGTCATCTTCTCCACCGTGTCGATCACCTGCCACGCGTCGCGCTTCTGCAGGTTCGCGATGACCAGGGACTTGTACTCGGCGGCCAGTTCCTTCGAGCGATCGCCCGCCGGCGCATCCTCCAGGAGTTCGGCCTGCACCCAGAGCGCGGCGCCGGGTCCGGACACGCCGGTTCCGATTCGCGCTCGTTGTCCGGCCCGCAGCACCGCGGCCGGCGTACCGCCGGCCAGCCGGCCGACCTGCTCGATCGTCGCGACGACGCCGAAAGTGGCGTAACGATCGGACAGCCGGGGCGCCAGCAGCAGCTCGCCCTTGCTGCCGGCGTCGGCCGCAACGGCCTGCGCCGCGGCTTGTGCGGCGTCCAGTGCGGCCTGGGCCGCCTCGTCCAGTTCGATCGGCACGACCATGCCGGGCAGCACCACGACGTCGGACAGGGACAGCATCGGCAGGCGTCGGAAATCGGTCATGTGAACACCCTTCAAGAGTTGAGTCTGAACCACTCAAGGCTCTTGAGCCGAGGATTGTTCCTCGACCGGCTCGGGGTTCGCCCGCGGCGAAATCAGCGGGAGCCGCGGGCGGGCAGCACACCCCGTTCCATGGCAATGGTCACCGCCCGGGTCCGGTCGTCCACTCCGAGCTTGCCGAACACCCGCAGGAGGTGCGTCTTCACCGTCGCCTCGCCAATGAACAGCCGCCGCCCGATCTGCGCGTTGGTCAGCCCGTCCGCCACAAGTGTCAGCACCTGGAGCTCCCGCGGGGTGAGCGGCTCAACGGCCGGGGCTCGCATCCGGGACATCAGCCGGGCGGCGACCGGCGGGGCGAGTACGGTCTCGCCGCGCGCCGCGGCCCGGATGGCATCCGACAACACGGCCAACGGGGCGTCCTTGAGCAGGTAGCCGCTGGCGCCGGCGGCGACCGCGCGGACGATGTCGGCATCGGTGTCATAGGTGGTCAACACCACCACCCGCACGCCCGGATGGTCCCTGGTGATGATCTCCGTCGCCCCTGCCCCGTCCAGGTTCGGCATGCGTAGGTCCATCAGCACCACGTCCGGCCGCAGGTCGGCGAGCCGGGCGACCGCTTCGGCGCCGTCGACGGCCGACCCGACCACCTCGAGGTCCGCCTGGTCGGCGAGCATGCCGGTCAGCCCGGTACGCACCACCGGATGGTCGTCCACCACCATCACCCGGATCGGCCCACTCATCGGACCGGCACCCGAACGTGCACGACGCTCCCGTGGCCCGGCGACGAATCGACAGATACGCCGCCGCCCACCTGCGCGACCCGGTCGCGCAGACCGGCCAAACCGACCCCGGCAGTGAGCCCCGCCGGGTCGAACCCGACACCATCGTCGGCCACGGTCAACTCGACGCCGTCATGCACCGCGATCCGCACCCGGACCGTCGACGCGTCCGCGTGCTTGCGGACGTTGGCCAGCAATTCCTGGGTCGCGCGCACCAACACCACCTCGGTGTCCCGGTCCACCTCGATCGATTCCGGCAGCGACACCTGCACGGGAATGCCGGCCTCGCGTCGGAACCGGTCGGCCACCCTGGCGATCGCCTGCAGCACCGTGCCGGAGTCCAGGGCAGGCGGCCGGAAGGCAGCGACCAGTCGGCGCGCCTCGGCCAGGTTGTCCCGGGCCACCTCCTCGATCAGCTCGAGCCGCTCCCGGGTGGGCGAGGGGTCCAGGTGGGCCGCCGCGGTCTGCGCCAGCATCACAATGCTGGTGTAGCCCTGCGCGAGGGTGTCGTGCACCTCACGGGCCAGCCGTTCCCGCTCCGCCATCACTCCCTGCTCCCGATTCACCGCGGCCAGCTCAGCCCGGGTCGCCTCCAGTTGGGCGATGAGCTCCGCCCGCTGCCGGCTCTGGTCGAGCACCCGGAAAACCCAGGAGCCCAT
>JBIOVW010000144.1:0-8882 GCA_044867945.1 Nakamurella sp.
GGGACTTCTGGCTGGCCGATGACGGCGCCAAGTACCACCTGTTCTTCGCGGTGTCGTCGGCCACGCCTGGTCACCCGACCTACGCAGCTGGGAACTGCGAGAACCGCTCAGCCCACCCGGCCAGGGCTTCGCCCAACTCGAAGTCACCCAGGTCGAACTCGTCAATGGCCGGCCCACCCTGATCTTCTCCTGCCTGCCCTCGGAGACCAGCGCGTTCCGGCAGGCCGCCGGCATTGACAGCGGCGTCTGGATCGCCGCCGGACAATCCCTGCTCGGCCCGTACGACCTCGCGCACGCCACGCCTCTCACCGACAGCTCCCTGTACAGCGGCCGCATCATCCGCACCCGCGATACCGACGAATGGAAACTCCCCGCCTTCCACCACGACCCCCACCACCGGACCTTCGGACAGGTCAGCGATCCGCAACCCCTCGCGGAGGTACTCGAGGCACGTCCACGATCCATGGCTTAGGTGGGTAGACGCTCCTGACCGGTGACTCGCAGTGGGTCATCGTTCCAATGCACGGGCCGCGGGTCGATCACGAAGCCGCCGAAGCTGCCGAGCTCGTTCCTCTCGACGAACGCCAGGAGTACCCAGATGTCCTGTGGGTCCTGCACGAGCCTGCCGACGTACTGGCCCTGTCGGCAATCAGATGGGCGTGTTCGAGATTGTAGGGCCGCGCACGGTCGGTGATCGGGGCCGGAGCACGGCAGGTGGTCGAACATCTGATTCCCGAACACGGCCACCACGACATCGCCTTTCTCGCCGGCGCTCCCGAACCCGATGAACGGGAACAGGGCTGGCGAGAGGCGCTCCGTGCCCACGGTCTGTCGGATGGGCAGCTGGTCCGCACCGACTACGGCCTGGACGGCGGCTACCAGGCCGCGCGAACACTCGTGGCCGACGTTGCGATCAGCGACATCCTGCAGAACAGCCCGCCCAAACACGAACTGTTCGACATGGAACTGATCATTCCAGTCATGTGGCTGCGCGCCTGCCGAAAACCCTTACTGATCAATCAAGTTCGGCACGAACGGGCCGGTGATTCTGAATCTCGCGCAGAGCAGGTCGCGGTCGCGTGAGCTTGCACCGACGAGCAGCTCGAAGGTGCCGGGTTCGACGACCCGACGGCCGGCGGCGTCGACGATCGAGCAGTCGGCGACGGGGAACCTGATGTCGACGTCGACGGATTCGCCGGGCTGGATGGTCGCCTTGGCGAAGGCCTTGAGCTCCCGCTCCGCCCAGGTGACGCTGGTGACCGTGTCGGTGAGGTAGGCCTGGACGGTCTCGATGGCAGTGCGGCTTCCCGTGTTGGTCAGGGTGATCCGGGCGTGGATGTCCTGGCCGGGTCCGACCTGGTCGGCGGCAAGCCGCAGGTCGGAGTATTCGACGGTGGTGTAACTGCGGCCTTCGCCGAACGCGAAGAGCGGTTCCTGGGTGAGGTCGGCGTAGCGGTCGCCATGTTGTCCGCGGATCTGGTTGTAGTAGACGGGAAGCTGCCCGGCGTGGCGGGCGAAGGTGATCGGGAGACGTCCGCTGGGTTCGATCAGGCCCAGGATGAGCTCGGCGATCGCCCGGCCACCCTGCATGCCGGGATTGAACGCCTCGATCACAGCGGCGGCCTCCAGCACCGAGGGGGGCAGCACCGACGGCTTGGACTGGATGAGCACGACAATGACCGGTTTCCCGGTCCCGATCAGTTCATCGAGCAGGGCGATCTGGGCGCCCTGCAGCTCGAGGGTCGCGGTGGAGCAGCCCTCGCCGGTGAGGGCGACGGTGTCGCCGACGACCGCGATGACCCAGTCCGCGGCCTGCGCGATGCGGACGGCTTCGGCCAGCATGGCCGGGTCGACCGTGGCCGGTCGGAACAGTGGAGGCCGGGGTTGGCCGTCCGGGTAGGTGTCACCGGCCGGGTCGGGGACCAGCCGGCCGATGTCCGCACCCCGCGCGTGCCTGACCGTCCAGTTCTCCGGGGCGGTCTCGCGGAAACCGTCGAGCACGGTGACCGTGTTCTCACGCGGGTGACCGTTCGGCATCCAGTTGACCTGACCGGAAGCACCGGCCCAGTCGCCCAGTTGGGCGTGCGGGTCGTCCGCGTTCGGCCCGACGATCGCGACCGTGCGGGCGGCGCCGGCGGCAATGGCCCGTCCGTCGGCACCCGCGGTCAGACCACCGTCCAGGGGCAGGGTGCCATCGTTGCGGAGCAGGACGAGAGATCGGCGCGCCATCTCCAGGTTGACCGCGGCGTGCTCGGCGCAGCCGATGACATCCGCCTGGCGTACCGGATCCGGGGACCGGGGGTCCTCGAACAGGCCGAGTTCGAACTTCACGGTCAGGATCCGGCGGACGGCATCATCGATCAACGTTTCGCTCAGTTCGCCGCGGGCCACCGCGTCCTGCGCGGCGGAAAAGAACTGGGGTGTGGTCATGATCAGGTCGTTGCCCGCGTCGACCGCGACGGCGGCCGCGTCGGTGTCGGTGGCGCAGACCTTCTGCTCCCAGACCATCCGGCCGACGTTGTCCCAGTCGGTGACCAGGGTTCCGGTAAAGCCCCATTCCTTCTTCAGGACGTCGTCCAGCAGCCACTTGTTGGCAGTGACGGGGACGCCGTCGATCGCCTGGTAGCCGAGCATGAAGGTGCGGCAGCCGGCGGTCACCGCCTTCTCGAAGGGTGGGAAGAACCAGGACCGCAGCTTGCGAGGCGTGAGGTCGGCCTCGCTGGCGTCCCGGCCGCCTTGGGTTTCGGAGTAGCCGGCGAAGTGTTTGGCCGTCGCGAGGACCGCGGTGCGGTCGAGAAGCCCGTCGCCCTGGTAGCCGCGGATCATCGCCACGCCGAGTTCACCGATCAGATGGGGGTCCTCGCCGAAGGTCTCGTTGACCCGGCCCCACCGCAGGTCGCGGGCTATGCACAGGACCGGCGAGAAGGTCCAGTGCAGGCCGGTCGCGGCGATCTCGGTGGCCGCGGCCCGGGCGCCGCGCTCAACCAGGTTCGGATCCCAGGTGCAGGCCATCCCGAGTTGGGTCGGGAAGATCGTGGCGCCCGGCCAGAACGAGTGACCGTGGATGCAGTCGTCGGCCATCAGCAGCGGAATCCGCAGCCGGGTGGTGTCCACCAGTGCCCGCGCTTCGAGCATCCGTTTCGGTGAGGCGTGCAACAGGGATCCGACGAGCATGCCGCATACCAGGTCGTCCAGGTCGCCACGGGCGTCCAGCTGGAGCATCTGCCCCACCTTCTCCGGCAGCGTCATTTGGGACAGCAGATCCTCCACGCGTGCGGTGAGTGGTACCACCGGATCCTTGTATGGTGCGGGGGCGTTCATCGTGCGAAGTCCCTTTCATCAAGTGTTCGCGACGAGCATGTGCGATTACTGATGGAACGTCAGTTCTCTCGTGTCGTCGACGATCTGTTCGGTGACGCCGTGCGCCGAGGGGTTCAGCTCGACCTTGACGGCTGCCGGCAGGCGCAAGCGGATCCGCCGTGAGCCGGCGTCGGTCCGCTCCCAACGGACCCGGATCGGGCCGTGTGGTGTCGGCACCGTCCCTTCGGCGAACCGGCGGTCGCTGGGCACCGGGTCGACGGTCACGGAGTCGAAGCCGGGTGCGCTGGGACGCACACCCAGGACGTAGCGTGGGAAATGTTGCAGGGGGACGCTGCCCCAGGCGTGGCAGTCGCTGCGGTTGCTGATGGTGTCCTCGGCCCAGGTTGTCAGGCCCACGGCGAGCATGTCGTGCCAGGGCTGCCAGCTGATCAGCTCATCCAGGCCGGCTAGGCGCAGTGCATCGAACAGGCTCAGGGACATCGCGTAGGAGCAGACCGCCAGCGCGTCGTCGGCCAGCGCCCGGGAAAGCAGATCGGCGGCCGGCTTTCCGGTCACCGACTCGGACAGCACCGCCCACACCTGGGCGTGTTGACTCTGCGGGCGCCCGGAGTCGGAGTCGCGGAAGTAACCGTTCGTCGGGTCCCAGGCGGCGTTGGTGGTGATGCGCTTCGCCAGGTTGTCGGCCCGGCCCTGGTATTCCGTGGCGAGTCCGGCGCGGCCGCAGTGCGCGGCGATCGCCGCGGCGCTGCGCAGCGCCGCGATGTACATGAAGGTGACGATCGTGTTCGCCCGCCGGGCGCCCAGGTCGGGGACACCGCGGGCGGCGGTCCACTCCTGCGTCCAGTCCACGAAGTTCCAGATGTGGTGGTCTTCCGCGGGTGACAACACGAATCCGTCGTCCGACAGCGACCGGTCGAAAAACCCGAGCACCGCGTCGATCCGGCCGACGAAGCGGCCGGTGAACGCGCGGTCACCGACGTGATCGAGGTGGTCGGCGATCATGAAGATCCAGAACAGGGAGAACCCCGGGATGAACTGTGGCTGGACGCAGGGGGTGCGGCTTTCGGTCAGCCCGTTGGGGTCGCCCGAGGCGGCGAAGTCCTCGATGGACCGGCGGATCAGCCGGTCGTCAGTGGACAGGTGCAGCGAGAACAGCGCCTGTGACCGGGTGTCCATCGCGTACTGCAGTTGCTCGTAGAACGGGCAGTCCTCGTAGGTCTCGTGCATGCAGTTGAGCAGGGTGCGCACGCTGGTGTCCCAGAACTGGTGGTCCGAGGCCGTCGAGGACGAGAAGCTGCCCTCGATGGCCAGTGGATAGTGGGTGCGGATGGTGGTGAGGCCGGTCAGCCGGATCGGCGAGTCGGCTGTCGTAACCGTCAGCCGCAGGTACCGGAACGTGCGGAACCAGTACGGGGTGAACCGCTCCGGGAGCACTTCGGTGCCGACACCGGCCGGTCGGAGAAGGTCCGGGTCGCCGTACAGGTCGCCGTTGACGGAGTCGGTGCGGTCTCCCTTGCGCCGCTGCCAGGGGATCTCGACCGGAACGGACTCGTAGCACTCGGCCGCGGTGACCTCGACGGTGGCGCCGGCGCCGCCGACGAGTTGCAGGTCGAGGTAGGCGGTGACCAGCTCGGCCGCGTCCAGGTCCACCTTGACCACCCGGTGCGGACCGATCTCGATCTGCGTTTGACCCCGGAGGAACGCCGCCCAGTCCAGGTCGTCGTCGGTACGCCGGGTCGCGGCGGCGAACCGCATCGGATCCAAGGTCAACGCCGGGATCGGGCGATCGACCGTGCGGGGCCGCTGTACCCGGTCCAGGAAGGCGTGCACACCGTCGGGCGTGGGTACCGACCAGGTCGAGTCGTCGAAGCCCGGCGAGAGCCAGCCGTGCGGGACCAGGTGGCCGTCGACGTCCTCCTGGATGCCCAGGAAGACGGTGTTCTCGCCCTGGCGGAACCGGCGGCCCGGCACCGGGGTCCACCGCCAGCTCCGGTTGTCGGCCAGATCGACCCCGTTCGGCAGGGTGCCGCTCACGCTCAGACCCGGTGACCCGGTTCGCAGGACCGACGCGTTCCCGGTCCGGTCGACCAAGTAGGACAGCAGCTCGATCCCGATGACGTTGTCACCCACCCGCAGATGTCCTGCGATGTCGACGGTGTCGAGGAACCAGACACCGGCAGAGGGTTTGGCCGGGCCGGCCGAGACCAGCACGTTGTTCACCGTCAGGCGGTACCGGGAGTCGGCCGTCACCTTGATCGGAACCGGGCCGGTCGCTGCCCGCTCGATCCGGGTCTGAACCCGGAAATAGCTCAGATCTGCGACAGTGCAACGGGTCGACGACACATGTTCGTTGCCGGCGAACCACGAAGTGACGGTTGGTGTGTCCACGAAAGTGCCTCCTTCCGGGTCGACTGGTGGCTGGTGCTCAGCCCTTGACCGCGCCGGCTGTCATGCCGGCAACGATCTGCCGGTTGAAGATGATGTAGATAATGAGCAGCGGAATGGTGATGACCAGGACGCACATGAACAGCAGGTTCCACGCGCTGACGCTTTGCGCCTGGTAGTTGTACAGGGCGAGCTGCACGGTGGCGTTCTCGTCGCCGGGCAGGAAGTACAGGGCGAAGTCGAAGTTGTTGAACACGAAGACGGACTGCACGACGACAATGGTGACGGTGACCGGTCGCATGAGCGGAAAGATCACCCGGAAGAACAGCTTGAAGGGGCCGGCGCCGTCGATGACGGCCGCCTCGTCCAGATCGCGTGGAATAGTGGACATGAACGCCGTGAACAGCAGGATGCTGAACGGCAGCCCGAACGCCACGTTCACCAGGATCAGACCGGGCATGGTCTTGAACAGACCCAGCCCCTGCAGCACCCAGATCGTCGGAACGACGGCGGCCGGGATGATCAGACCGGCCAGCACGAAGAAGTTGACCAGCTTGTTCCACCGGGACCGGCGGCGTTGCAACACGTACCCGACCATCGCGGACAGCACCGTGATCAGCGCCACCGCGCAGACGGTCAGGATCAGGCTGTTCACGAAGGCACGCGGGAGCAGGTAGTTGCCTCGTTCGATCACCTCGACGAAGTTGTCGAAGATCTTCCATTCGGTTGGCCAGGTGAACAGCCGTTCCGCGGACTCGGTCTTGTTCTTCGAGGCGGTGAGGAAGATGAAGATGAACGGGACGATGAAGATCACGGTGACGATGATGATCGCCAGTGCCCCGCCGACCCAGCGTCGTACCGGATTTCCGGTGGTGGTGCTCATCGGTCTTTGTCCCCTCGGTTGAGCCATGCCGTCAACGGCGTGACCAGAATGAAGATCACGACAATGAGGACGACGCTGCCTGCCGTGGACAGGCCGAAGAATCCCGCCTGGTACTGCTTGTAGATGACCGAGGACAGGACATCGCTGGTGAAGCCGGGTCCGCCCTTCGTCATCGTCCAGATGAGGGCGAACGTGCGCAAACCGCCGATGAGCGACAGGAGCACCACCGATGCGGTCGCCGGCCGGACCAGGGGCACGATGATGTGCCAGAACTTCTGCCAGCCGTTGACGCCGTCGACGCTCGCGGCCTCGTAGGTCTCCTGCGGAATGGACGTGATCCCGGCGATGTAGATCAGGGTTGCCAAGCCGACGCCGGACCAGATGTCCACCAGGGCCACGGACAGCAGGGCGATCGCAGGATTGGTCAACCACCCCGGGCCGTCGATGCCGACCACCGACAGCACCTGGTTGATGAGCCCGTCGACCGGGTCCATCAGCGCCTTCCAGGTGATGCCGACACCGATCACGCTGACCATCACCGGGAAGAAGATGGCGCTGCGCAGGTAGCCGCGGGCGATGATCTGGGATGACAGCAGGACGCCGAACAGCAGTCCGAGGACGACCTTCGCCCCGGAGGTGAGGAACGCGTAAATGAACGTGTTGATGAACCCGCGGATCAGGGCGGGCTCCTTGAAGAACTGGACGAAGTTGTCCAGACCGATGAATTGTTGCTCGAACAGCGTCCACCGGGTCAGCGAGAAGTACAGCGAGGTGAGGGTCGGCACCAGGAAGAAGATTGCGTAGACCACGCCCGCGGGCAGATAAAAAATGTAGGGGTAGCTGCTCTTCATGCGGCGCGGTTGCTTGGCCGTCGGTGCCAGGTCAGGCCCAGCCGTGGCCGTCTGTGTGCTCATCAGGGCTCCATCAGGAAAGAGTCTGGTGGTGGTGTGGCGCGCCGCCGATCCAGGGAACCGTCGGCGCACCATCCGGGAATCCGCCGAGTGCGCGGTCCTTACCAGCCGGGCAGACCCAGCTGCTGCGCCTGCTTCTTGACGTCCTCGTCGTAGAGGGCGGCGCCTTCCTTGCCGGTCTTGATGCCGGAGCCGACCTCGACGGTGATCCGCTCCAGGTTCGGGCCCTTGATCGGGGACACGAACTCCAGCGCCGGGCCGGCCTTACCACCGTCGATGTAGGGCTGCATCTCGTTGACCAGCGCCGGCACCGAATCAGGCAGGGTGCAGGCCTTGGTCACGAAGGGGCCGGTGACGATGTTCACGGTGCCCTGGATCTCGCAACCCTCCGGAGAGTTGAAGAAGGCGACGAACTTCTTGGCCGCCTCCAGCTTCGCACCCTCGGTGGTCTTCGGGATGTAGACCGCATTGGGCAGCCAGATCGTCAGCCGAGTGTCCGCGGCATCCTGCG
This sequence comes from Nakamurella sp., assembly GCA_044867945.1. Lineage (GTDB taxonomy): Bacteria > Actinomycetota > Actinomycetes > Mycobacteriales > Nakamurellaceae > Nakamurella. The sequence goes on from JBIOVW010000144.1 coordinate 8,012, forward strand.
CCGGCAAGGGGAAGATCCCGACGTCGTCGATGTTGTCCGGGTTGTTCTGCTTGATGGTCGACACGACGTCGCTCAGCATCGGGTAGTGGGCGGCGGTACCGGTGGCGATGGCCTTGGCGCCGTCCTCGAACGTCGCCGATGCGAAGTCCTTGTTGAAGTAGTCCGAGTCGAACGCGTCCTGTTGGTTCTTGAAGCTCTGCACGGCCGGCTGGTCGGCGTACTTGCGCTTGCCCGCGGTGTACTGCTCGGCCCACTCGGGGTCCTGGGCGGCCACGTTGGCGAAGTCGCCGAGCACGAACAGCTGGGAGGTCCAGGTGTCACCGTAGGTCTGCTGGATCGGGTCGACCTTGCCGTCGGCCTTGACCTTGTCGTTGTTCGCCTTGAACTCCGCCCAGGTGGTCGGCACCTTCAGACCGAGATCGGCGTACACCTTCTTGTTGTAGACCACCGCGCCGGCCCGTGAGCTAGCGGTCGGAGCGCCGAAGATGCCCTGGTCGGTCTTGACGACGTTTTGGAACTCCTCCGACAGGTCCGCCACCCAGGCTTCGTCGGTCAGCGGCACCAGGTTCTGATTCGGGTTGAGCGCCTGGAACAGGGAGCCCGTGTTGTAGTTGAAGACGTCCGGCATCTCACCGGTGGCCAGCTTGGTCTTCATCAGGTTGTCGCCCTCGGTGCCACCCGGCTGGGTGTCGATGGAGACCTTGATGTCGGGGTTCGCGGCCTGGAACTTCTCGATCATGGCTTCGGCGAAGGGGACGTTGTTGCCGGCGTCCTGAGTCAGGAACGTGATCTCGGTCTGGCCTTCGGTGGTGTCTTCGCCTCCGATCTCACCGACGGCACAGCCGGCGAGTCCGAGCGATAGTGCGGCGAT
>JBIOVW010000145.1:0-4657 GCA_044867945.1 Nakamurella sp.
AGGTCACCACCGCTTCGCCGTCGCCCTTCGCGTCGTCCCTGCTGTTCGGGTACGTCGCGCAGTACCTGTACGAGGGTGACTCACCGCTGGCGGAACGCCGGGCGGCCGCGCTGACGGTCGACCCGACCCTGCTGGCCGAACTGCTCGGGCACGGCGACGGGCTGGCGCTGCGGGACCTGCTCGACCCCGGCGCCCTTGCGTCGGTGGAGGCCGAGTTGCAGCGGCTGGCCGAGGACCGCCGTGCCCGCAACCCCGACGAGATCGCGGACCTGCTGAGGATTCTCGGGCCACTGAGCACTGCAGAGATCGACCTGCGGTCCTCGGTGGACGACGTGTCCGGGGCGCTGGACCAGCTGCTCGCAGCGCGCCGGATCATGGTGGTGCGGATCGCCGGGGCCGAGCAGTGGGCCGACCCGACCGACGCGGCGATGCTGCGGGACGCGCTGGGAACCCCCATGCCGCCCGGGGTCGCCGAATCACTGCTGGAACCGGTGGCGGATCCGCTCGGCCGGTTGCTGCGTCGCTACGCCCGCACCCACGGCCCGTTCCTGGCCGCCGACGCGGCGGCCCGGTTCGGGCTCGGCGTCGCGGTGGTCACCGACGCGCTCCGCCGCCAGGTTTCCTCCGGGCGGCTGGCCGAGGGGGAGTTCCGGCCGCTCGGCACCCCCGCCCCCGGTGGCGTGAGTTCCGATGCCGGGCCGGAGTTCGTGGACGCCGAGGTGCTGCGGCTGCTGCGCCGCCGGTCGCTGGCCGCGCTGCGGGCCGAGGTCGAACCGGTCGACAAGCGGGCCCTGGCCCGATTCCTGCCCGCCTGGAACGGCGTCGGAGTGCGGCGCGCCGGGCTGCGGGGGGTGGACGGCGTGCTTCGGGCGGTCGAACAGCTCGCCGGCGCGGTCGTCCCCGCGTCCGCCCTGGAGTCGCTCATCCTGCCGGCCCGGGTGGGTGACTATCGGCCGTCCCTGCTGGACGAGGTGATGGCCGCCGGAGAGGTGCTGTGGACCGGGCACGGGTCGCTCGCCGCGGACGACGGCTGGATCGCCCTGCACCCGGCGGAGTCCGCCGCGCTGACCATCCCGCTGCCGGCGACCGACGCGGTGGTGCCGGACGGTGAGCTGCACCGCGCGGTGCTGGGCGTGCTGGCCGGCGGAGGCGGATTCTTCTTCCGGTCGCTCGCCGACGCCGTGCTCGCCGGGATGACCGCAACCGACGCGGACATCGCGGAAGCCTTGTGGGAATTGGTGTTCGCCGGCCTTGTGTCGTCGGACACGCTGGCCCCGCTGCGCGCCCGGTTGACCGGCGGCCGCACCACCCACAAGCCAAGGCCCGCCGCCCCGCGGGTGCGGATGCGGGGTCCGTCGGGTCTGGCCATGCTGTCCGGGCAGCTTCGGGCCGGCCAGAACGGCGCCGGCGGGACCCGGCGCGGGGTGCCGCCGTCGGTGGTCGGCCGGTGGTCGCTGGTGCCGGACGTCGAGATCGATTCGACCGTGCGAACCCACGCAGCGGCGGAGGTGTTGTTGGACCGGTACGGGGTGGTCACCCGTGGGGCGGTCGCCGCCGAGGGCGTTCCGGGTGGGTTCGCCGCGGTCTACCGGGTGCTCTCGGCGATGGAAGAGGCCGGCCGGATCCGGCGTGGCTACTTCGTCGAGGGCCTTGGCGCGGCCCAGTTCGCCACCGTCGGCGCCGTGGATCGGGTGCGCGGGTTCGCTCGGCCGCCGGACACGGATCGGGCTGTCGAGGACGCCGTCGTGCTGGCCGCGGCCGATCCGGCCAACCCGTACGGCGCGGCGCTCGACTGGCCGGAACCCGTTGCGGCCGAGGACCCGCACCGTCCCTCCCGCCGGGCCGGCGCCCTGACCGTGCTGGTCGACGGCGCGCCCGTGCTGTTCGCCGAGCGGGGCGGGAGGACGATGCTCAGCTTCACCGAGAATCCCGCGCTGCTGGCCGCGGCCGCCGGGGCCTTGGTCGAACAGGTGCGCTCGGGGCGGATCTCGTCCATGACGGTCAGCAAGGTCGACGGCGCCGACACCATGGCCGACCGCGGGCCGGTCGTGCAGGCGCTCAGCGACGCCGGTTTCTCGGTGACTCCACGCGGGCTGCGGCTGCGCAGCGCGGCACGGTGAGATCGGTGGGAGTGGTGCCGACGGCCGCCAGAACGGACGAATGACCGTACCCGGGCTTTCGTTGTCTGGTTCGGGGAAGCAGTGGCGCGTCCATCGCTGCGGGTGACGGTGCCAGGTGGTGGATGTGTTCGGGTGTGGCGGGCAACAGCGGGTCGCGATCGTGCTGCGGGGCAGTCCCGCCCGGACAAGGGCCCAGAGTTGTTCTGGGCGGACCTCGTCGGGTGCGGACCTGGCCAGGCGAGAGCGAAAACGCCGGGCTCCTCAGCTACGTCGGCATGTCGGCGGCACCGCCCAGACGGCCCAGTCTCAACCACCCTTCGCCAGCGAAGCGCAGACGAAACGGCCCGTGAGAAAACGAAGTCAGACTTGAGCCCTACAGCCGGTGTGGGCCGGAGGTTCGGTCAGAAGGGTGGTGGGTCTTCGTCGGTGCCTGCCTGGTCGGGTAGGTCGGTGGCGAACACCGACTGTGGCCGTCGGGGTGGGCTGGTCGGGGTTGGTTCCCAGAGTCGGGTGGGCGGTTGGGTGTAGGTGCGGCCGAGCGGGGTGGTCCAGTGGTATCCGTCGGGGGTGCGGGTGAGGGTGAATTCGCCGCCGTCCTGCGCGGTGGTGGTGTTTGCACAGTGGACAGAGGTTGCAGTCGCAGGTGTGGCCGCCGGTGGGCCGGCCGGGCCGGAACGGGTCGATGTGATCGAGTTCGCAGCGGTGCGCGGGTTGCCGGCAGCCGGGCATCATGCAGGTCAGGTCGCGGACCATCAGGTGGTCGGCGGGTGAGGCGGGGGGCAGGGTGGGCGGGAGGGCTGAATGGCTGTGCGGCCGTAGTCCAGCAGTGTCCCGGACAGTGGGTCGCAGACCAGTCGGCGCAGGGTGGCGTCGGCGGCGATCTGTTGGGCCTGGGCGGGGGTGATCGGCCCGTACCCGGTCAGGTCGGCGAGCTGGCCGGCGGTGCTGTCGGGGTCGAGCAGGGCGGTGATGGGGACGGTGACCTGGACGTGTGGGCGGCGGCGCTGGGTGGTGGGCAGCGGCTTGTCCCGCCAGGTGCCGCTGTCCAGGATCTCGGCGCACAGGTCGACCATGGCGTCGACCCGGCGGGCGTCGAGGGGGCGGTCGTCGTCTGGGGTCTTGGCCGCGTCGCCGACCGCGGTGAGGCAGGCGTGGATGGTGGCCACGTCCTGGGCGGTGGAGTACAGCCACAGGCTGCCCATCCCGTCGGGCTGCGCCTTGGTGCTCACCCGGCGGCGTTCCTTCGCCGCGTTGTGTCGGTCGTCGGCGCCGTGCGGGTCGTGCCGGATGACGGCCCGCTGCACGGCGTTGCGCAGTTCCGGGACGGTGCCGCGGGGTGCGGCGGGTAGCACGTCGGCCTCGACCAGGGCGGATTGGTCAAGGTCCAGGTCCTGGGTGTGCACCCGGATGGTGGCCGCCTTGACCGGGGTGATCCGGCCCTCGTGGAGGGCGGTGTACGTCTCGGGCAGCCGGGTGGTCAGGTCCACGGCCTCGGCCAGTTGCCGGTTCGCGGTGCCCTCGGCCACACCCAACGCGAGGGCGAGCTCGGTGGCCAGGAACTCGTGGATGCCGGGGTAGCCGGCGGACAGCTCGGCCAGGTCGGCGTTCTGCCGGGCCTGCAGATGGGCCATCAGACTCTGCCGGGCCCGCAGCGAATCGACCAGCGCGTTCGCCCGCAGCGGCAACGAGGGCGCGGCAACCGCGGCCGGTTCCCGGGCCGGGGCGCCGATGATGCTCGGCCGGTCCACCGGATCGGTCAGGTGGGGGCGCTCGTCGAGCAGGACGGCCAGGCCGGCGCCGGCCGGTGTCCGAGCCAGCATCTGCTGCCAGCCGATGATCGTCGCAACAGCCTCCAGCCCGGCCGGACTGTCGGACCCGGGGAGCAGCATCCCGGGTGTCAGCGACGGCGGCACCGCCGGCGTGGGCGGTACGGTTCCCGCCCATACCCGCGCCTGACTTCCGCGCCAACGGTAACTGACAAACATGCCTAACAGTAGCACATAAAACAAACATATGTACATTGGCTCATCGCGCTGGTCCGGACCCGGTTCGGATGGCAAGGGGACGAGGGATGTCGTGACGGTCGACCGGCCGATCGTCGGCATGCGTGCCGGACCGGGTGTGGGTCATTCCGCGTCCGGCGCACACTCGAAAGAGGCTCTGCGCCGAAAGGAGACCCGCGTTGCACGGCTTGGAAGCCCCGCTGTGGGACACGGTTGAGTCCGGCCCGACCGTCGCGGAGCACACAGTCCTGTTGCTGCCCGGCGGGTGGTGCACGGCCGTGTTCTACCGGGAGCTCATGGCCGAGCCGGCGCTGGCGGGGGTCCGCCTTGTCGCGGCAACCCTGCCCGGCCATGGCGGTACCCCCGCACCGGACGACCTGAGTGTGCAGAACTACGCGAGCTTGACCGCCGAACTCGCCGGACGACTGGGCTGCACGGTCGTGGTGGGACATAGTCTCGGTGCGAACGTCGCCTTGGAGATGGTCGGATCCGCGGCGTTCACCGGGCCTGTGCTGCTCCTCGCGCCGTCATTTT
>JBIOVW010000146.1:0-2054 GCA_044867945.1 Nakamurella sp.
CTCGGCGAGCCCGGCCCGGTCAGGCCGCCCGCGCAGGCACGGGACAGCGACGTGATCGAGCGCTTCCGGCAGGCGGTCGCCCGCCACCCGGACCGGCCGGCCGTGCGGTGCGGAGACCAGGTGCTCACCTTCGCCGAGCTGTCCGGCCGGGCGGCGGCGATCGCCGCCGGGATCCGTGGCGCGATCCGCGCCCACCAGGACGTGCCGTGCGGTCAGGAGTGGGCGGCCGACCGTCTCGCCGCGGTCGCCCTGCCCCGCGGCGTCGACGCCGTCGCGGCGATCCTGGCCTGCTTGGCCACCGGCGTCGGGTACCTGCCGCTCGAGCCGGACCATCCGGTGGAGCGGCTGGCCGAAACCCTCGCCGATGCCGCCCCCGCCGCGGTGCTGGCCCCGGCCGGATCGGTGGTCGCCGGCCTCGCGGCGGGGACCGGCATCCCGGTGGTCGACCTGAGTGACATGTCGACGAAAGACCTGATGCCCAGGGCGGTTCCGGGCGGCTGCGCCGCCTACGTGATCTACACGTCGGGTTCGACCGGGCGGCCCAAGGGCGTGGTGATCAGCCGGGACTCCCTCGACGGGCAGTTCCGCGGGCTGCGCGACGGCCGGCACGCCGACCTGGCTCGCCGGCTGACCGCGCGGGGCGACGACCGGGTGCACGCCCTGCACACCGCGCCGTTCGCCGTCGACGCCTCCTTCGACCAGCTGCACTGGCTGTTCGACGGACACGAACTTGTCGTTCTCGACGAGGACCAACGCCGGGACCCGGCGGCAATCGTCGACCAGGTGGGCCGGCACCGCATCGATGTCGTCGACGTGCCCCCGGTGATGGTCGATCAGCTGATAGCACACGGTCTGCTCGACGGCCGGCTGTCCGAGATCTATCTCGGCGGCGAGGCGATGCCGGCAATGCTGTGGCGAGAACTGCGGGGCCGCAACGACATCAACACGATCAACATGTACGGGCCGACCGAGGTCACCATCGACGCCGCGGCCGCATCGGTCGCCGACGCGCCCGATCCGGTGATCGGCCGGCCGGTGCCCGGCGTCGGCGCGCTCGTCCTGGACCGTTGGCTCCGTCCGGTTCCGGTGGGCACGGTCGGCGAGCTGTACCTGTCCGGGCCGCAACTGGCCCGCGGGTACCTGAACCGGCCGGGCCTGACCGCCTCCCGGTTCGTCGCCGACCCCGACGGCGGCGGTGGCCGGCTCTACCGGACCGGCGACGCCGTCCTGGTCCGCCCGGACGGGCTGCTGGACTTCAAGGGGCGGCTGGACGACCAGGTCAAGATCGGCGGGCACCGGATCGAACTGGGCGAGGTGCAGGCCGCGCTCGCGCAGGTCGACGGGGTGCGGCAGGCCGTGGTGATCGCGGACGTCGCCGGCCCGGTCGCGCAGCGGTTGCTCGGCTTCGTCGTTCCCGAAGCTGGTGCGGAGACGGCGGATCTGGCCGGAGCCGCGAGGAAGCGTCTGCGCGCGGCGTTGCCGGTGCATCTGCTGCCCGCGGCGATCACCGTGCTACCGGACCTCCCGGTGATGACCAGTGGCAAGATTGACGTGGCCCGGCTGCGCCGGCTCCCGACCGCCTCCGCGACCGACCCGGTCGAAGAAGCACCGCACACCGCGGTGCAGGCGGCCGTCGCGGACGCGGTCGCGGCCGTCCTCACCGTGGACCGGGTCGGCCCGGACGACGACTTCTTCTCCCTCGGCGGCCATTCGCTGACCGCGCTGCGGCTGCTCGGCGCGCTCCGCACCGCCGGGTACACGGTCACCGTGCGGGACGTCTTCGCGGCCCGCACGGTGCGCGGCATCGCCGACCTCGCCGTGCCCATCGCCGCGGAGCCCGCGCCGTGCTCGGACGCCCTCGACGTGGTGCCGGTCGGGGGACCGGCGCCGGTGTCCGCGGCCCAGCGCCGGCTGCTGTTCCTGGCCGAACTGGAGGGCCCCAGCGCCACCTACACGGTGCCGACCACCCTGGAGATCGGCGGCCCGCTCGACGTGCCGGCGCTGCGCCGCGCCTGGGCGGCGTTGATCGCCCGGCACGCCGTGCTGCGCACCCG
>JBIOVW010000147.1:0-2739 GCA_044867945.1 Nakamurella sp.
GAGGTCGTGCGCGCATGACCGACACGACCCGTCCCGGATCCGTCATCACTCTGACCCCCAACCCGAGCCTGGACCACACGGTCGAGGTTCCCGTCCTCAAGCTCGGCGAGGTGCAGCGCACCAGCACCGCACTTGTCGAGGCCGGCGGCAAGGGCGTGAATGTCGCCCGCGTGCTCGCCAAGCACGGTCACCGGACCACCGCGATCCTGCCCGCCGGTGCCGACGCGCAGCGGATCATCGGGCTCCTCGAACCGCAGAAGGTGCGGACGTTCCCCGTGCCGATCGCCGGCAGCATCCGGACCAACATCGCCGTCGTCGAGGAGGACGGCACCACCACCAAGCTCAACGAGCCCGGCGCCACCCTGTCCGACCAGGAGCTCAAGTCGCTGCTGACCGCGGTCGAGGACCACCTGGAACCACGACCGGCGTGGCTGGTCGCCGCCGGCAGTCTGCCGGAAGGGGTGCCGGACGACTTCTACGCGCGGGTTGCCGCCATCGCGGTGGCGGCCGGTGTGCCGGTCGCCCTCGACACCTCGGGCCCGGCGCTGGCCGCGGCGGTCGAGGCGGGCGCCACGGTGATCAAGCCCAATCTGGAAGAACTCGAGGAGATCCTGGGCCGCGAGCTGGTCACCGTCGGCGACGTCATCGACGCCGGTCGCGACCTGCGCGCCAAGGGCACCAAGGAACTCCTGGTCAGCATGGGCGGGCACGGCGCCCTGCTGATCACCGCAAAGGGGGCATGGTGGGCCGGCGGTCCTCCGCTGGTGCCCCGCAGCACCGTGGGTGCGGGCGACTGCACCCTCTCCGGTTACCTGCACGCAACCGGAAGTCCCGACCAACGGCTGGCCACCGCCGTGGCCTGGGGGCGGGCGGCCTGCCTGCTCCCCGGCACGACGGTGCCGAGCCCCGACCAAACCCGAGCCTGCGCCGACGCAGTCCGCGTCGTCGCCGATCCCGATCCCCTCCAAGCAGTGAAGGACGTCGCATCATGACCGACCTGATCACCCCCGAACTGGTCATCCTGGATCTGGTGGCCACCGACAAGGCCGATGCCACCCGGCAGATCGCCGAGAAGCTGAAGGCAGCCGGTCGGGTCACCGATCTGGACGGATTCCTGGCCGACGTAGCCGCGCGCGAGGCGCAGATGGCCACCGGCATGCCGGGCGGGATCGGGCTTCCGCACGCCCGTTCCGAGCACGTCACGGTGCCCACGCTCGGGCTGGCCAGGGTCCCCGGCGGTGTCGACTTCGGCGCCCCGGACGGCCCGGCGACGCTGGTGTTCCTGATCGCCGCCCCCGCCAAGGGCGGCTCCGAGCACCTGACCATCCTGGCGGCGCTGGCCCGCCGGCTGGTTCGTCCCGCATTCCGCCAGACCATCATCGACGCCGCCGACGAGGCTGCGGTGGCGTCCTACGTCCAATCCGAGGTGGGTGGCTGATGAAGTTCGTCGCTGTCACGTCATGCCCGACGGGCATCGCGCACACGTACATGGCGGCCGAGAACCTGGAACAGACCGGTAAGGAACTCGGTCACCAGGTTGAGGTCGAGACCCAGGGCTCCGCGGGCACCGTCCCGCTGTCCGACGACATCATCGCGGCCGCCGACGGCGTCATCTACGCCGCCGATCTGGAGGTCAAGGGAAAGGAGCGGTTCGCCGGCAAGCCCTTCGTCGACGTCGGCGTGAAGAAGGCGGTGCACGACCCGAAGGCCGTGCTCGAGGCCGCCATCGCGGCAGTCGAGAACGCGCCGAAGGCAGGGACCGCGGAGGCCGAGGCGGCCGCCGCCGCGGCAGCGGCCGCACCCAAGGGCGGTGGCGGCGGGACCCGCAAGGTCGGGGTCGGCACCAAGGTCCGGCAATGGCTGATGACCGGCGTGTCGTACATGATCCCGTTCGTCGCGGCCGGCGGCATCCTCATCGCGCTGGGCTTCCTGTTCGGCGGCGAGCAGGTCGTCTACAAGCTCTACGGCGGCGAGTTCGAGGGGGTCACCTACGAGAACATCGCGGGTAGCCTCCCGGTAGCCTTCAGCAGCGGCGATTTCAGTGCCCTGCTCGAGCAGGCCGGTTTCGCCGGCGTCCTGTTCGTCATCGGCAAGATCGCCTTCTTCATGCTGGTGCCGATCCTGTCGGGCTACATCGCCTTTGCCATTGCCGATCGGCCCGGGCTCGTGCCCGGCATCGTCGGCGGCCTGATCTGCGGACCGATCGGCGCCGGATTCCTGGGCGGCCTGGTGTCCGGCTTCATCGCCGGCGGCATGGCCTACTGGCTCACCAGGTTGCGGGTGCCCAAGGGCGTCCGGGGCGTCATGCCCGTGGTCGTCATCCCACTCGTCACCACCCTGCTCATCGGCGTGATCATGTTCCTGGTCGTCGGCCCGCCGGTCGCCGCGGTGCAGAGCGCGCTCGAGGATTGGCTGTCTAGTCTGTCCGGCGGCAACGCGATCCTGCTCGGCGCCATTCTCGGCCTGATGATGGCCTTCGACATGGGCGGCCCGGTCAACAAGGCGGCCTATGTGTTCGCTGCGGGTGGCCTGACCATCGCGATCACCGAGGGTGGCCCGGGCCTGCAGATCATGGCGGCCGTGATGGCCGCGGGGATGACCCCGCCACTGGGCATGGCGCTGGCCACCGCGGTCCGCAAGAAGCTGTTCACCGAGGCCGAGCGGGAGAACGGCCTGGCCTGCTGGCTGCTGGGCGCCTCGTTCGTCACCGAGGGGGCGATCCCGTTCGCCGCGGCACAT
>JBIOVW010000148.1:0-13244 GCA_044867945.1 Nakamurella sp.
ACGACGCCGAGCGGCACATAGCCGGTGAGCAGCAGTGCGGTGCCGAGCAGGACGAGGACGACGGCGTCCACCGACTTGCGGCCCTGTTCGCTCCAGTAGACGTCGTCCAGGTGCAGGATCAGCGCGAACTCGTCGAGCACCAGCGATGCGCCGATCCCCACCAGCACACCGGCGGCCTCGAACCACGGAGACTCCGGCAGGCGCAGAGCCATCAACGCCCCCACCACCAGCAGGATGATGCCGGGAACCGCGTGGTGGACGTGGACGCCGCCGGCCGAGACATTGTTTCGGAACGGGCCGACGCCGGCTCGGATCATGCGGGTGATGATGCGGGTCAACAGGAAGGTGATGATGAACGCCGTCAGGCACAGCAACAATGGGAGCTTGTCCGGCTCCACGATGTTGTCGTACCACCACTCGCCCACGGTGCTGCTCCTCAGTCCGGCTGCGGCTCGGCGGCCAGCTCAGGCGAGCGAACCGGAAGCAGCGCGAGCAAGCCGGCGCCCAGTACCAGCAAAATGCCGACGATGCCCGCCCGATCGGTGCCGAACAGGAACGTGAAGAGGCCGAACAGGGCGGGCGCCAGGAAGGAGACGGCCCGGCCGGTCGTCGCGTACAGGCCGAAAAGTTGACCTTCCCGACCAAGAGGAGCGAGCCTGGCGAGAAAGGTGCGCGAGGAGGATTGTGCCGGCCCGACGAACAGGCACAGCATCAGCCCGAAGATCCAGAACATGGTGGGACCGGACACGAACAGCAGCACCCCGCCGGCCACCAGCATGCCGGTCAGCGAGAAGACGATCACCGTCTTGGGGCCGAGCCTGTCGTCGAACCGACCCGCGGTCAACGCGCCGACGGCGGAGATCACGTTGGCGACGACGCCGAAGATCAGCACGTCCGCGCTGTCGATCCCGTACACCGTGACGGCCAGCACCGCGCCGAAGGTGAACACGGCCGCGAGCCCGTCCCGGAACAGCGCGCTGGCCGCGAGGAAGTACACCGTGTGCGGGGTGTCCCGGTACAGCTGGCGCAGGTCGCGGAACAGCACCCGGTACGAGGCGAAGAAACCGACCCGGGCCGACGCGGGTGCGCCCCGGATCTCGGGGACGGCGAACAGCACGGGAATCGCGAAGAGTCCGTACCAGACCGCCGCGCACAGGGCGACCATCCGGATGTTCAGCCCGTCCTCGGAGGTCACTCCGAACCAGCCGACGTCCGGCTCGATGAACCCGATATAGCAGATCAGTAGCAGCACGATGCCGCCGAAATAGCCCATCGACCAGCCGAACGCCGACACCCGGCCGATCGTCGTCGGCATCGACACCTGGTGCAGCATCGCGTTGTAGGACACCTCGGCGAACTCGAAGAAGATCGAGCCCAGGCCGATCAGCAGCAGGCCGAGCCACAGGTACTGGTACTCGTCCTGGACGAAGAACAGGCCGAACATCGAAGCGACGGTGAAAGCGGTCCACACCCCCAGCGACAGCCGGCGTCGTCCCCCGGCGTCGGCGCGCTGTCCGGCGACCGGGGCCAGCACGGCGATGCACAGTCCGGCCAGGCCGAGCGACCAGCCCAGCCAGGTGTTCGCCGAAATGCTCCCGGGCAGTTCGGCACCCACGGAGTCGGTCAGGTACACGGAGAAGACGAAGGTGACGATGACCGCGTTGAACGCGGCCGACCCCCAGTCCCACAGTCCCCAGGCGACGACACGACTCCTGGGCACCGGTTTGCTCCAGGAACCCGGTTCGATGGCGGCTGCGCTCATTGCTCCGTCTCCCGGGCTGTGTTGGTCCCGCCTGGTGATGCCGGACCAATGGGTGGAATCTATGACGTCGGCGGCAGGTCGGGCATCTCGGCGGCGGTGGTGTCCGGCGGCAGTGGATCGGTCAGGTACCGCTGGATGGTGTCGCCGACCGAGGCGATCAGCTGGGCGGGCGTCAACGACACCACCGGCTCCAGGTGCAAAAGGTAACGACCGACGATCAATCCGACGACCTGGGTCATCACCAGTCCGGCCCGCCGGTTCCGTTCCGATTCCGGGATGCCGAGCGATGCCGCGAACGGCCCGGCCACCTTGCCGACCACGAAATCCCGGAGAATCCGGGCTCGGTCCGGGTCGGTCAGGGCGGTCCGCAACCAGCCGGCCAGACCGGCGCCCATCGGCGACTCCCAGACCGAGAGGATCATGGTGACCAGCCGCGGGCCGATCCCGTCGGCGCCTTGGGCGCCGATCCGGGCGAGCATCGCCGGGATGTCCACGGGTACCTCGATGGTCGCCAGGAACAGTTCGTCCTTGGTGCCGAAGTAGTGGTGCACCAGGGCCGGGTCGACGCCGGCCCTGGCTGCGATCCGGCGGATCGACGCCTTGTCGTAGCCGGAGGCTCCGAAGGTGGCCCGGGCGGCGTCCAGGATGGCCTGCCGGGTGTCCGGATTGCCGGGGCGTCGACCGGTCCGGGCCGGCCGGCGCCCGGACCTACCGGACGACCCGCCCGCGGAGCGCGAGTTCACCGGCCGCCGGACCGTCGGTTCCGGGGGTGAGCTCGCGGCCGGTTGACCGTCGGACATCCAGTTCCTCTGCGGTCAGGCGGTGCGTCGGCGAAGGGTGGCCGCCGCCAGGATCAGCCCCAGGATCACACACCCACCGACGACGACCAGGTCGATCCAGAACGTCGAGGTGGGTTCGGCGTTCGCACCCACCTCCTGCAACGCCTCGACGGCGTAGCTCAGCGGCATCACGTCCGACAACGCGGACAGCCAGCCGGCCATCTGGTCGCGCGGCACGAACAGCCCGCACAGCAGGATCTGCGGGATCACCACCACGGGGAGCATCTGCACGGCCTGGAACTCGGTGCGGGCCAGCGCCGAGCAGGCCAGCCCCAGGCCCACCCCGAGCAGCGACGTCAGGACGGCGATCAGCACGACCAGGCCGCCCGACCCGGCCGTCGTCATTCCGTACAGCCAGTACGCGCACGCGGAGGCGACCAGTGCCTGGCCCGCCGCCGCGGCACCGAACGCGATGCCGTAGCCGAAGAGCAGGTCGCCTTTGCCGGAGCGGGTGGTCATCAGCCGCTCGAGGGTGCCGGACGTGCGTTCCCGCAGCATGGCGATGCTGGTGATGAGGAACATGATCACGAACGGGAAGATGCCCAGCATGATCAGCAGGATCCGGCTGACCGTCGGCGAGCCGTCGAACATCGCGTAGACCAGGCCCATCAGCACCACCGGGACGACGATCAGCATGGCGATGGTGCGTGGATCGTGCCGCAGCTGGCGCAGGATGCGAGTCACGGTGGCGGCCAGGATCGTCGGATTCACGATGAGGCCCCTTCCTTGATCAGGTGCAGGAAGGCACGGTCCATGTCGTCGGTGCCGGCGTGCGTCTTGATCGCCGCCGGGGTGTCGTCGGCAAGCAGTGCTCCGTCCCGGATCAGCAGTAGCGTGTCGCAGCGGTTGGCCTCGTCCATGACGTGGGAGGACACCAGCACGGTCGCCCCGGCCTGGGCCCGTTGTCGGAAGAAGTCCCACAGCTCCTCGCGGAGCACCGGGTCCTGGCCGACGGTCGGCTCGTCGAGCACCAGCACAGGCGGGTCGCCGACGATCGCGCAGGCCAACGATGCCCGGGACCACTCGCCTCCGGAGAGGTTGCCGACCAGGGACCCGGTGTGGTCATGAAGGCCCACCTGGTCGACCGCCTGCCGGGCGACGGCCGCGTCGACGCCGGCGATCGCGGCGAAGTACCGGACGTTCTCCAGCACCGTCAGGTCCTGGTAGATCGACGGTGACTGGCTGACGTAGCCGATCTTGTCCCGCAGCGTGCCGGACCCGGCCGGCTCGTCCAGCACGGTGACCGTGCCCGAGCGCAGCATCTGCACCCCGACGATCGCCCGGATCAGGGTTGACTTGCCCGACCCCGAAGGGCCGAGCAGGCCGGTGACCCGGCCGGCCGCCGCCCGGCAGGTGAGGTTCCGCAGGACAGTTGCCTTGCCGCGCCGCACCACCAGGTCGGTGACGGTGATCGCGCCCGCCATGGCCGCCTCCCGCACGGTATTTCAACGGATGATGAGTTTCTTCGGGGATGTCAGGATAGGACCCTCCCGGGCGGGATGTCAACAGGCGATGAAATCGTCTCGCTCGCGCCGGTCTCGACGCGAGCCGGCGGCGCCCTCCGACTAGCCTTGCCCAATGTCGCGGAGCCTGTACATCACCTCGCCCGAGGGCCTGTCCGGGAAGTCGGCGGTAGCCCTTGGCCTGGTCGACCTGCTCAGCCGCCGGGTCGGACGCGTCGGCGTGTTCCGCCCGATCCTCAACGCCGAACCGCAGCGGGATTCGGTGGTCGAGCTGCTGATCGCCCAGCCGGGCGTCCGGCAGCAGTACAAGGAGGCGATCGGCGTCACCTACGCCGAGTGGCACGCCGATCAGGACGGTGCGCTGTCGCGCATCGTGGACCGGTTCGGCGAGTTGAGCGCCCAGTTCGACGTGGTCGTGGTGGTGGGCAGCGACTACACGGACGTGACCACGGGCAACGAGTGGGCGAGCAACGCGCGGGTCGCGGCCAACCTCGGCTCGCCCGTGGTGCTCGTCGTGCACGGCCGGGACCGGACGCCCGCCGTCATCGCCGCCACCGTCGAGCTCGCGCGCTCCGAACTGCTGGCCTGGCACGCGCATCCGGTGGCGGCGATCGCCAACCGGGTCGACCCGGACGCCATCGACGAGGTCCGCGAGCGGCTCGCCCGTACCGGGTTGGTGGCCGGCGCGATCCCGAACATCCCGGTGCTGGGCGCGCCCAGGGTCGCCGATCTTCGCGACGCCTGCGGGGCGACGCTCTGGCGCGGTGACCCCGATCTGCTCGCCCGGGAGTCGATGGGTTTCCTGGTCGCCGCCATGACGCCGCCCAACGTGCTGGCCCGGCTGCGCCCGTACCTGACCGTCATCGCGCCCGGCGACCGGACCGACGCCCTCCCGGCCCTGATCCTGGCGCACCGGTCGGCGACTTTCCCGGACCTGGCGTCCATCGTGCTCACCGGCGGGTACGAGCCGGCGGAGCCGATCGCCCGGCTGATCGACGGCATCCGCCCGGACGTACCGATCCTGATCACCGACGGCGGCACGTTCGACACCGCGACGACACTGGGTCGGGTGCGGGGCCGGCTCACCGCGGACTCGCCGGTCAAGCTGGAGAAGGCGCTGCAGGCGTTCGCGGAGGGCGTCGACGCGGACGCGATCGTCGCCGCGCTGGATGTCGCCGACCCGGGCGTCATCACCCCGATGATGTTCCAGTACCGGCTCATCGAGCGGGCCCGCGCGGACCGCCGGCACGTGGTGCTGCCCGAGGGTGAGGAGGAGCGGATCCTGCGGGCCGCGGCCATCCTGCTGCGGCTGGATGTCGCGGACCTGACCCTCCTCGGCGACGAGACCGTCATCCGGTCCAAGGCCGACACCCTCGGGGTCGACATCTCCCCGGCCCGGATCGTTTCGCCCACCGACCCGGAACTGGTGGCGACGTTCGCCGCCGAATACGCCCGGCTCCGCGCGCACAAGGGCATCACCCTGGAACTGGCCACCGACATCGTCTCGGACGTCTCGTATTTCGGCACGCTGATGGTGCACCTGGGCATGGCCGACGGCATGGTCAGCGGTGCCGTGCACACCACGGCGCACACCATCCGGCCGTCCTTCGAGATCATCAAGACCGCGCCCGGCACCACCGTGGTGTCCAGCGTCTTCCTCATGTGCCTGGCCGACCGAGTGCTCGTCTACGGTGACTGCGCGGTCAACCCCGATCCGACCGCCCCGCAGCTGGCGGAGATCGCCATCTCCTCCGCGCAGACCGCCGCCCAGTTCGGCGTCGATCCGCGGGTGGCGATGCTCTCGTACTCGACAGGCAGTTCCGGTACCGGTGCGGACGTGGACAAGGTGCGGACCGCCACCAAGGTCGTGCACGAGCAACGCCCGGACCTGTTGGTGGAGGGCCCGATCCAGTACGACGCGGCGGTCGACCCGGAGGTCGCCGTCACCAAGCTGCCGGATTCGGCGGTGGCCGGCCGGGCCACGGTGCTGATCTTCCCGGACCTGAACACCGGCAACAACACCTACAAGGCGGTGCAGCGCAGTGCCGGCGCGGTGGCGATCGGCCCGGTCCTGCAGGGACTGAACAAGCCGGTGAACGACCTGTCCCGCGGTGCGCTGGTCGCGGACATCGTGAACACCGTGGCCATCACCGCGATCCAGGCTCAAGGCGGAACGGCGTCATGAAACACCCGATCCTGGTGGTCAACTCGGGTTCGTCGTCGATGAAGTACCAGCTCATCGACCCGGACGAGGGACAGGCGGTGACGACGGGGCTCATCGAACGGATCGGCGTGTCCGGCGACGAGCCTGCTCTGGCGACGCACAAGCAGGGTGGCGAAACCGTCGAGTTCGTCGGCGAGATCCCCGACCATGGGGCCGCCCTGGACGTGATGAAGGGCCTGTTCAACAAGGCGGGCCTGCCGATCGAGCGGTCCGGTCTGTTCGCGGTGGGCCATCGGGTCGTGCACGGGGGGGCGCTGTTCGGTGAGCCGACCCTGGTCGACGAGAAGGTGTTGACCGAGATCAGGGCGTTGTCGGTGCTGGCCCCGCTGCACAACCCGGCGAACGCCACCGGCATCGCGCAGGCCATGATCGCGTTCCCGGACCTGCCCCAGGTCGCCGTGTTCGACACTGCCTTCTTCCGCGACCTGCCGGCGGCCGCCGCGACCTACGCCATCGACCGGTCGGTGGCCGCCGAGCACCAGGTGCGGCGGTACGGATTTCACGGCACCTCGCACCAGTACGTGTCCGAACAGGTCGCGCAGGTGTTGGGCCGGGAGCTGTCCGGATTGCGCCAGATCGTGCTGCATCTGGGCAATGGCGCGTCGGTGTCGGCCATCGACGGCGGTCGGGCGGTGGAGACGTCGATGGGCATGACCCCGCTGGAGGGCCTGGTGATGGGCACCCGCAGCGGCGACATCGATCCCGGCGTGGTGTTCCACCTGGCCCGCACGGCCGGCCTGGCGGTCGACGAGATCGACGTGTTGTTGAACCGCAGGTCCGGGATGCTCGGCCTGGCCGGATTGTCCGACTTCCGGGACATCGAGCGATTGATCGATGCCGGTGACCAGGCTGCGGCGCTTGCCATGGACGTGTACTGCCACCGGGTGCGCAAGTACATCGGGGCGTACCTGGCGGTACTCGGTGGCGCTGATGTCGTCACCTTCACCGCCGGGGTGGGCGAGAATGCCGACCGGGTGCGGGCGCGCATCCTGGCCGGGCTGGAACCGCTCGGTCTGGTGCTGGATCCCGAGCGTAACGCGGTGCGATCGTCGACGACACGGGTGATCTCGACCGACGAATCCCCGGTGACCGTGACGGTGGCGCCCACCAATGAGGAGCTGGCGATCGCCCGGGCGACCCTGGCCCTCGTTCGCTGACCGGTGCTGGCGGTCCTGCAGGCGCTGTCGACGATCGGCATCGTCGTCGGGGTCGGGTACCTGCTGGCCCGCACCAGCCTGCTGCCCGCGTCGACGCCGGTCGTGCTGTCCCGGCTGGTGTTCTTCGTCGCCACGCCGGCGCTGCTGCTGGAAACCCTGGCCGAGGCGTCGATCTCGGCGGTGCTCTCGGCCGGGCTGGCCGTCACCGCGCTGACCACGACGGTGGCGTGGGTCTCGTTCGTGTTGGTCGCCAGGGTGTGGTGGAAGCGTGGCGTCGGCTCGGTGGTCATCGGGTCGCTGGCATCGTCGTACGTCAACGCCGGCAACCTCGGCATCCCGCTGACGGTCTACGTCTTCGGCAGTGCCACCTACGTCGCGCCGATCATGCTGTACCAGCTCGTGGTGCTCGCCCCGATAGCATTCGTGGTGCTGGACATGGTCGAGTCCGGGCGCCGGCCCTCGTGGCGGCGGGTGCTGAGCCAACCGGTGCGGAACCCGGTGATCGTCGCGTCGGTCATCGGCATCTCGTTGGCCGCCACCGGTGCGAGCATCCCGGAGGTGATCAATGCGCCGCTGGGGCAGATCGCGGACATGGCCGTGCCCGGTGCGCTGATCGCGTTCGGCATCTCGCTGCGTGGTGCCCCGATCCCCGGCCGCGGTGGCCGGGCCGCGGACCTGTCGGTGGCCGGCGTGCTCAAGCTGGTCGTGATGCCGGTGGTGGCGTACTCGTTGGGTCGCTGGGCGTTCGGGATGTCCGGCGCGTCATTGGTCGCGACGACGATGTGCGCGGCGCTGCCCACCGCGCAGAACGTGTTCGTCTACGCGGTGCGGTACCGGGCGGCGGAGCCGCTGGCCCGGGACGCGGTGGCCACGACCACCCTGATCTGCGTTCCGGTGCTGCTGATCATCGCCGGGCTGCTGGGCTGACCTCGTCGCCCGTCGCGTAGGCATCCAGCCAGCGGGCCATCACCGCATACGCCTGCGTCCGCACCGGCGGGGTGGACAGCAGCAGGTCATGCATGCCGTCGACGATCCGCACGCAGGTGACGTGCCGGCCCAGCATGGTCGACCAGCGGGCGAGCGCGTCCGCGTTGAGCACGGCGTCGCCGCGAAGCAGGTCCTCGCTCCATCGTTTGGCCCGGATGCTGCGGTTGCTGCACATGACCAGGATCGGCATGGACAGGTCGAGTCCGGCATGCGCGCGGGCGATGGCCCGCTGCGCGGCGGCCAGCCATTCGGCGCGGACGACGCCGCCGGTCACCGGCTTCCAGTCCTGGTTGAACACCCACTCGCCGCGCTCGGTGGCGTGGATGCTGATCTGGTATTGGCTGCGGGTGGACGGCTGCAGGACCAGCTCGGGACGGTTGCGGGCGAGCACGCCGACCGGCCGGGGGGCCAGCGTGCGGACGGCCCAGTTCGCCGGGATGTCCAGGAACGGGCTGTTCAGCACCACCGCTTCAACGATGCTCAGGTTGGTTTCCCGGACCCGGGCGTCGTGCAACCACAGGACACCGATCAGCCCGCCGGTGGAATGGGCGTTCAGCACGAGCCGCTCGTGCCCGTCCGCACGGATCGTTGCGACGGCCGCGTCGAGTTCGGGGTAGTAGTCGGTGACGTCGGACATCTTCGTCGGAGTCTGGTGGGGCAGCAGCGACCGGCCGTTCTTGCGGAGGTCGATGGCGTAGAAGTCGTTGCCGCGGGCGGCGTGGAAGTCGGCCAGCTCCTTCTGGTGGAAGTAGTCCGAGAACCCGTGGATGTACAGCACCGCACCGGTTGTCGGCCGATCTGCTCCCCGATCTGCTCCCCGATCTGCTCCCCGATCTGCTCTGCGGCGGACCAGGGTGGCGACGACGGGACCCTCCCGGTCCTCGGGGAGCTCGAGGCTCAGCGCCTCGTAGGGCTCGCCGAAGACGTCTGGTCGAGGGTCGACGAACTCCAACTCGGGCATCGGGTCAGGATAATCAGCGGCTCGCCGAGGCCGCCTCCGCGCCGCGCCTCCTCCCACGGCCATGTCAGGCAGACTCATGGCGTGACCGCAGCGGACGAGTTCGAGCGCGGCACCGACGGTCCGCGGGTGATCGTCGCGGCCGTCGACGGGTCGACCACGTCGCTGCGGGCCGCGGCCTACGCGGCCGGGCTGGCCCGGCGGCAGGGGGCGGAGCTGGTGGTGGTGTTCGTCGTCGCCGGTTCGGCAATGGTCGGGCTGGTGCCCGCCGCCGGGCCGGTCCTGAGCGAGGCGGAGCACGAGCTCGCCGATGAGCTGCGCGCCCAGATCGCCGACGCCGCCGGCCGGGCCGGAATCCGCTGCCGCTTCATCGAGATCTCCGGTGACCCTTTCACCGAGATCAAGCGGGTGTGCGAAAGAGTGCTCGCCGACGCGGTGGTGGTCGGCGCGTCGACCTCAGCCGGTCACCGCATCGTCGGCTCCGTCGGCGTGCGGTTGGTGCGGGCCGGAAAGTGGCCGGTCACCGTGGTGCCCTAGCCCGGTGGCGGGCGATGCCTGGCGGTGCCGGGCGCCGCTGAGGTCTGCTGCGCTGATCAAGGCGTCACCGAACCGGACGAATCCGGCGCGGAACCGACGCGTTGATCAGCGCAGCAGAGCGCCGGGCGGCCAGCTGCCCGCGCAGCAGCCCATCAGCTGCCGGCGGCGTCCAGATCAACCGCGTCGGCCCCGCCCGGATCGGCGGCGCCATCGCGCTCGTCCCGGTCGGCCCACTCGAGCAGCGGTTCGATCGGGAACACCGCCTCGTCGATGCCGGCGTGCAGGTCGCCGAACTCGGCGAACCGGGCCGGCACGGTCGCCATGGTGAAGTCGTCGGGAAGGACGTCGTCGATCTCCGACCAGCGGATCGGGGTGGACACGGTCCCGCGCGGCGTGCCGCGCACCGAGTATGCGCAGGCGATGGTGTGGTCCCTGGCGTTCTGGTTGTAGTCGACGAACAGCATGGTTGGGTCGCGGTCCTTGCGCCACCAGGCCGTGGTCACGTCGTCGGGCGCCCGGCGCTCCACCTCACGGGCGAAAGCCAGTGCGGCGCGACGCACGTCGCCGAACCCCCAGAGCGGTGGGATGCGGACGTAGATGTGCATGCCCTTGCCGCCGGAGGTCTTCGGCCAGCCGATCGCACCGAGCTCGTCGAGGATCTGGTGCGCGACGTGCGCGACCCGGCGCACCCGGGAGAAGTCGCAGCCGGGCATCGGGTCCAGGTCTATGCGCCATTCGTCGGGGCGCTCGGTGTCCGCCCGTCGGGAATTCCAGGGGTGGAACTCGACCGTGGACATCTGCACCGCCCAGATGACGCTGCCCAGTTCGGTCACGCAGAGCTCGTCGGCCGTGCGTTTGAAGCGGGGAAAGAACACGTTGACTGTCTGCACCCACGGCGGGGCGCCCCGGGGGAGCCGCTTCTGGTGCACCTTGTCGCCGGCCAGGCCCTCGGGGAAGCGGTGCATCATGCATGGCCGTTCGCGCAGCGCCCGCACGATGCCGTCGCCCACCGACAGGTAGTACTCCACCAGGTCCAGCTTGGTGGCCCCGGTCTGCGGAAAGTAGACCCGCTCGGGATGGGTGATCCGGACCGTGCGCTCGCCGACGGTCAGCTCGACCGGGGCACTGGTGTCGCGGGTGCGGGCCACCCGCCCAACCTAGTCGGCCGAGCGTGCGAGGGCGCCGCCGACCTAGTCGGCCGAGCGTGCGAGGGCGCCATCGAACACTGTTGGACGGCGCTGGGGACCACCCGGCGACGGAGGAGCCGGATTGTTCAGCGCGGTCCCTGTCGCCGGCACTTGCCGGCGCGGGCGGGATCAGCCGACGACGGCGGCGACGGCTTGGGCGATGGGTGTGTCGCCGGCCACCAGTTCCAGGGTGAGGCCGGCGGTTCGTGGCTCGTTCAGCAGGGCCAGCAGGACCGCAGCCACGTCCTCCCGGGGAACTTCGCCGCGGCCGGTGCGCTCGGCGAGCCGCACGTGCCCGGTGCCCGATGCCATGGTCAGCATCCCCGGTCGCAGGATCGTCCAGTCCAGGTCGCGCGAGCGCAGGTCGTCGTCCGCAGCCTTCTTCGCCGCCAGGTAGGCGGCGAACACGTCGTCAGCTTCGACGGAGGAGTCCGCAGCGCTCCCTTCCGCGCCCATCGCCGAGATCATCAGGTACCGGCGGATGCCGGCCAGCTCGCACGCCTGCGCCAGCAGCACGGCGCCACCGCGGTCCATTGTGTCCTTGCGCGGTGCCCCGCTGCCCGGGCCGGCGCCGGCGGCGAAGACCACGGCATCCGCGCCGGTCAGGATCCCGGCGAGGTCCGGTGCGGAACCGGTTTCCAGATCGAACAGCACAGGATGCGCGCCAACGGCGACAAGATCGTCCTGATGATCCGCGTTGCGGAGCAACCCGACCGCGTGTTGCTTGTGTTCCCCCAGCAGCCTGGCCAGCCGCAGTCCGATCTTGCCGTGCCCACCCGCGATGACGACCCGCATGCCGCCTACCGTACGCACGATGCGACCGGATGCCGCGACCGGACCGCGCCGGTGTCCTTCGTTTCTTGACATCATCGGCGGGTGCCCGACTGGCTCGGCCTCGTACTGGCGATGGTGCCGATCATCCTCGCCGCGGCATTCGGCACCCGGCAGGTCATCTATTCCAAACGGGCGCGGGTGCTGCCGGAGGTGCCGCCGGGGTGGGTCGCCGTCCGAGGTGTCGTCGTCGACGAGCAATCGTTCGGCCGCCGGCGGCCGGCGAAAGACGGGACGGTGCATCGGGTGCGACGGCCCGTCATCGCCTTCCGGGCCGCTGACGGGCGTGAGTTCACCTTTACCTCACGGATCCGGGCGGCCGGCACTCCCGGGATCGGATCGCTGGTGGACGTTTACCACCATCCGGTCGACCCGACCCTGGCGTGCATCGCGCCGACGTCGCTGCCGAACGTCGTGCCGTCACTCGGCCTGGCCGAGAAATGGGTGATCGTGAACATCTGGATCATGGTGGCGGTGGTCGGGCTGATCATCGCGTTGGTGGTGCTGAATGCGTGAGCGAGGCTTGCCGCGCGAACCACGGGGGCGGCGTGAGGAGGACCCTCCGCCCGGTCACCAAGCGGCCGGTCAATTCGCGACGACGGACTTCACGTGGGCCAGGCCGGGGGCGGCCCAGCGGTCGTGCAGCGCGGCGAATGTGGTCCATGCCCGGGCCGCCGGCCAGTCGCGCGGCAGCATCGAGGCGGGCAGACCCGGATCGATGCGCGGGAACACCCGCCAGGAGTCGATCACCCGCAGATAGGTGGCGAACGCCTGCTCGTCGGTCAGGTCGGTGGCGGCCAAGTCGTCGGAGTGGGCGTCGAGGAATCGCTCGTACTGAAGGCGCAAGGCGGGCAGGTCCCACCATTCGGAGACGTCGACCGAGCTCAGGTGTCGTGCGGCGAACCAGGTCACGTACCGGTCGAGGTCGGCCGCTGCCAGCACGTCGCGGGTCGGCTCGGCCAGCTGCCGTGGCGCCGCCCACACCCCGGCGGCGACGGTGCCGAAGCCGAGCCAGCCCAGCTCGCTGCGCAATCGATGCCGTTGCGCCCGTTCGGATTCCGGCACGGAAAAGACGGCGAGCACCCAGCCGTCGTCCTCGCTGGTGATCGGGCGGTGAAAGATCCGCCGGTCGCCGCTGTTCAGGTCGGCGACGCCCGCCTCGGTGAGTCGGTACCCGGGACGGCCGCCGACCCGGTTCGGGGTCAGGAACCCCCGCGCCTTCAGCCGGCTCAGGGCCTGGCGGGCGGCCGGTTCCGTCACGTCGACGCCCGCCAGGCACCGGATGAGGTCGGCGACCGC
>JBIOVW010000149.1:0-11630 GCA_044867945.1 Nakamurella sp.
CCACGGAAAGTCATGGCCGCCCCGAAGGGTATCGCCCGGAAAGAGCCGGCATGGCATACGGGGTACGGATCGGTGCCGCAGACGGGTGACGCGAGCCCGCGCCCGCCGGGGGTCGTCCGGCGCCGACCCTGCGCGCCGCCGCCGGCCGGCCGACCGGCACCCGCCGGCGGCTCGTCCGCTGACAGGTGGGGCACCAGAACAGGTTCCGCCCACCGAGTTCCTTCGTCCGCACCCGCGTCCCGCACACCAGGCAGGGCTGGTCCGCGCGCCGGTACACGTAGACCTCGCCGCCGTGGCGGTCCACCCGCGGTGCGCGACCCATCGCCACCGGGTCGTGTTCGGGACGGACGGTGTCGATGCGGCCGTGGATCACTGCACGGTGCATCAGGGCGACCAGGTCCGACCAGATCGCGTCCCATTCCGGCCGACGCAGCAACCGACCCTGCATCATCGGGTCGATCCGGTGACGGTAGAGCACCTCGGCCCGGAAGATGTTCCCAACCCCGGCCGTCACCCGCTGGTCCATCAGCAGCAGGCCGATGGGGGTCGCAGACTTGCGGACCCGCGCCCATCCGGCCTCGGGGTCGGCGTCGTCGCGCAACGGATCCGGACCCAGTGGGTCCGTGATCGTCGCGATGCCGACGTCGTCGACCAGTCGGCAGGCCTGGGGACCGCGCAGGTCGGCGTAGTGCCGGTCGTTCTCCAGCCGCCAGCGGACCTGACCGAGGACCGGCCGAGCATCGTCGTCACTGAACTGGAACCTGCCGGCGAGTCCGAGATGCACATGCACGGCCCGGCCCCCGAAGTGCACGAACAGGTTCTTGCCGTAGGCCTCGGCGACATCCAGTTCATGACCGTCGATGTCGGCCGCCTCGTCGGCGAACCGACCCTGCGGGCTGGCCGACCTGACCGGATTCCCGGCGAACCGCTCGGTGAGCCCGATCGCCAGGCGGTGGGTGACGTGGCCTTCGGGCATGCCTGGCAGTCTGCCAGCCCCGCCTGCCCGACCCCACCCGCCGACCGCGGCACCGTGACGCCGATGTCCCCGGTACGGTGAGCGGAGCGGTCGGGTGGGTGACCACAGGATCGAAGTGTTGTTAGGCTTCCCTAATGAACGACCCGGAGGCGTCGGGCAGCCGCCCCGATTCGGCACTCGGGTGACGATCGAGGCCGAGCGGCTCCCCGGTGTCCAGGTCGGTGCGGGCCGCAAGACCGCCGTCGTGATCGCCGGTGTCGTGCTGCTGGCGGTGCTCGTGGTCGCCAGCGTGTTCATCGGTTCGGGCAACATCCCGTTCGCCGACGTGTGGAAGGCCCTGCAGCAGGACTCGGGCAGTTCGACCGACCTGATCGTGCGTCAGTTCCGGATCCCTCGCACGCTGCTGGCCATCGTGGTGGGAATCGCGTTGGGTCTGGCCGGGGCGATCATCCAGCCGCTCACCCGCAATCCACTGGCCGACCCGGGCATCCTCGGGGTCAATGCCGGGGCATACACCGCGGTGGTGCTCGTGGCCGCCCTTCTCGGGTCCGCGGTGAATACCGCCATGGTCGGGTTCGCCATGCTCGGCGCGCTGCTGGCGGCGGTGATCGTCTACGGGGTGGGCAACACCGGCCTGGCGGGCGGCACGCCGACGAAGCTGGTGCTGACCGGCGTGGCGCTGGGCGCGGTGCTCACCGGCATCAGCTTCGCCGTCACCCTGACCAAGCCGGAGGTCTTCGACCGGGTCCGGTTCTGGAGTGCCGGCTCCCTGCAGGGCCGGCAGTTCGACACCCTGTGGTCGGTGCTGCCGTTCATCGTCATCGGAACCGCCATCGCGCTGCTGATGCCCCGGGCGCTGAATGCCCTGTCCCTGGGCGACGACCTGGCCGTCGCGCTGGGCTCCCGACCGGGGGTCACCAAGCTCGCCGGCGTGGTCGCGGTGACCCTGCTGTGCGGTGCGGCCACCGCGGCGGCCGGCCCGATCGCGTTCGTCGGGCTCATGGTCCCGCACGCCCTGCGCAGCGTCGTCGGCCCGGACCAACGCTGGATCATGCCGCTGAGCCTGCTCGCCGCGCCCATCCTGATGCTGACCGCGGACATCCTCGGCCGGATCGTGGTGTCCTCCGAACTGCCGGTCGGCGTGGTCACCGCGTTCCTCGGCGCGCCGGTGCTCATCGCACTGACCCGACGCAAGGGAGCGCGGGGACTGTGACCAGCCTGCGGACCCGGGACGACGTCCGCCCCCGGCAATGGCCGCCCGGCATCAGCCCCGTGCGCATCGGATCGTTCAGCGCCCGCATCGAGATCCGCGCGGCCGTCCTGACCACCATCTTCTTCCTGGCCGCCCTGGCCGTCGGTGTCTGGTCGCTGACCGTCGGCAGCGCCGGGATCGGCCTGTCCGAGGTGATCACCGCGTTTCAGGGGTCCTCGAGCACCGGAACCAGCCGGATCGTGTTGGAGTGGCGGCTGCCGCGCGTGGTGTTCGCGCTGCTGGCCGGCGCGGCCCTGGCGGTCGGGGGCGCGGTGTTCCAGTCGATCACCCGCAACCCGCTGGGCAGTCCGGACATCATCGGATTCAGCTCAGGGGCCTACACCGGGGCGTTGGTGGTCGCGCTGTTCGCGACCGGGAGCGCCTGGGGCACGTCGCTGGGCGCGCTGGCCGGCGGGCTGCTCACCGGGGTCGCCGTGTACCTGCTGGCCTTCCGGCGGGGGATCTCCGCCACGCGGATCATCGTCATCGGCGTTGCGCTGAGCATGTTCCTGAGCGCGTTAAACACCTGGCTGCTGACCACCATGCGGCTGGAGCAGGCCATCGCCGCCGCCAGCTGGGGTGCCGGGTCGCTGGCCGACATCGGTTGGGTGCACACGATCCCGGTCGTCGCCGGCCTGGTCGTCTGCCTGCCGGTCGTGCTTCACTTCGCCGCGGACATGCGGATGCTGGAGATGGGCGACGACGCCGGCCGCGGCGTCGGCGTCCGCGCCGAGACGGTCCGGGTCGTCATGCTCCTCATGGGCATCCTGCTCGTCGCGCTGGTCACGGCGTCGGCCGGACCCATCGCCTTCGTCGCCCTGGCCGCGCCCCAACTGGCCATGCGACTCACCGGCACGCCCGGCGTCCGCATCATTCCCGCCGCGGTGTTCGGTGCTCTCCTGCTGGTGGTCAGCGACCTCGTCGCCCGCACGATGATCGCGCCGGCCCAGTTGCCGGTCGGCGTCGTGACCCTATGCCTGGGCGGGGCCTACCTCGTCTGGTTGCTCGCCACCTCCGGAAGGAGAGCCCGCCGATGACCTCGCGCATCGACCCACCGCCCACCGTCGGGGCCCGGCTCCAGGCGCGGACGCTCTCGACCGGATACGGCGAGCGGCAGATCATCACCGACCTCGACGCGCAGGTGCCCGACGGCAGCTTCACCGTCATCATCGGCCCGAACGGGTGCGGCAAGTCGACGCTGCTGCGGTCGCTCGTCCGGCTCATCAAGCCGACGGCCGGGACGGTGCTGCTCGACGGAGCCGACATCGCGCACACCAGGTCCAAGCAACTCGCCCGGGAGATCGGACTGCTGCCGCAGACCTCGATCGCGCCCGAGGGGATCACCGTCATCGACCTGGTCAGCCGCGGTCGTCACCCCCATCAGAGCGCGCTGAAGCGATGGAGCGAGAAGGACGAGAAGGCCGTGCAGGAGGCGTTGACGCGCACCCGGCTGAGCGATCTGACCACCCGGGTCGTCGACGAGCTTTCCGGCGGGCAACGGCAGCGCGTGTGGATCGCGATGGCCCTGGCCCAGGAGACGCCGATCCTGCTGCTCGACGAGCCAACCACCTACCTGGACATCTCGCACCAGATCGACGTGCTCGACCTGTGCACGAGCCTGCATCGGGAGGGCCGCACGCTGGTGGCCGTTCTGCACGACCTGAACCAGGCGGCCCGCTACGCCACTCATCTCATCGTGCTGCAGCAGGGCCGGATCATTGCTCGGGGGGCTCCGGCCGACGTCGTCACCGAGGACCTGGTCCGGCAGGTGTTCGGCGTCGGCGCGCGGGTCATCCCGGACCCGGAAACCAACACCCCGCTCATCGTGCCGCACGCGCCGGTCTTCACCTAGCCCGTCGAATCCGCCGTCCCTGCCACCCGCCTCCTGCCCACCCCATCCCGACCCGGAAGGACCCCATGAGACCGTCCCGAACGAAGGTCGCCACGGCCGCCGCGGCCGCGGCCGCGCTGTTCCTCGGCGCCTGCAGCGGTAGCAGCAGCACCAGCTCGACCACGAGCGCCGGCGGCGGGCCCGCCGCATCGAGTGCGGCCGACTCCGCCGGGTCCGGGCTACCGACGACGGTCGACACGATGTTCGGCCAGGTCGAGATCCCGGAGCCGGCGGACGGCGAACTGACCGTCGTCGCCCTCGGCTGGTCGGACGCGGAGGTCGCCCTGGCGCTGGGTGTGCAGCCGGTCGCCGTGTACGACTGGCAGGCCTTCGGGGAGGCGAACAAGGGCGTGGGCCCGTGGGCGACCGCACTGTTCGGCGACGTCCAACCCACCATCCTGGCCAACGTCGGCGACGCCCTTGACTACGAGGCCATCTCGGTCCTCGAGCCCGACCTGATCCTGAACACCCGCTCGGCCGGCGAGCAGACGCAGTACGACCGGCTGGCCACCATCGCCCCCACCGTCTCCCCGCCGACAGGCACCGCGGCGTTCGGCACCGGCTGGGACGTGCAGACCCAACTGGTGGCTGACGCGCTCGGCAAGCCCGCCGAGGGCGAGGCGCTGGTGACCGAGATTCAGGACGAGATCACCTCCGCCGCGGAGGCGAACCCGGCCTTCACGGGCAAGACCGCGGTGGCCGCGACCAAGTTCGGCGACGGCTACGGCGCCTACATCGCCGGCGACGCCCGCTGGGACCTGCTGGAGGCCCTGGGCTTCGTGCAGAACCCACCGGTGCTGCAACTGCCGGCGCAGGGCTTCTACGTGCCGGTCTCCGCCGAGCAGATCAGCGCGTTCGACGCCGAGGTGGCGGTCATGTTCCCGATCGGGTACACCCTTGCCGAACTCCAGGCCGACCCGCTGATCTCCTCGCTGACGGTCGTCCAGGACAGACGAACCGTCTTCCTGGCCGCGGATGATCAACTGTCCCAGGCGTTCAGCGCGGCGAGCCCGCTGAGCATCCCGATCGCCGTGGACGGCATCGTTCCGCAGCTTGCGGCGATCGCGGGTTGACGTCTCCCAGGTGCGGCCCGGATCACGTCGCCGTTATGATCGCCGGACGAGCTGGCGAGGAATGCGGCGTACGTCGAGGCCCGGACCCCGCGGACGCTGGCGCCGCAGGGGTCCAGATCCTCACCGATATCGCGACCGGGCTCGGTCCGACCCTCGGCTGGCAGCCGAGCTGACCCAGGACGGCGCCACCGAGCAGCAGGAATGCCGCGGTCGGGATGCCGGGGCTTCAGCCAATTGTCCCGGCCGTCGGTCCCGCCGCCTCGAAATCGAGAGTCGGTGCCACCGCCCAGGGCCCGGCCAGCGTGAGCCACCCGCGCACCGTGCCCGCCACCGGCCCCTCGGGCGGTGGAGTCGGCAGCAGGATGCTGGTTGCGCCGTGTCGTCCGGGTCGGATCGTCGCCGGCTGGTAGAGCCCGTCGAGCAGGCTGCCGTCGACGTCGACCAGCCCCACCCTGGGGTCCGGCAACTCGATCCGGTCGCCGTCGGAGAGCGCCAGCCCGAACGCCGATCGGTCGAGCCGAAGCGAAACCGGTTGTGCGCCGATCGAGGTGGCGGTGAACCCGGCCAGCAGCTGCCCGGTCGGCGCGGTCACGACATGCGTTCCGAATCGGACGGCGGCCACCGGCGTTGTCCGAGCAAGTTCGACCAGCGGCAGCACCGTCGACCCCACCTCAGCCGCCTCGGCCGTGCCCAGCGGGACCCAGCGGGTCACCGGGCCGGCGGTCAGGATGATCGCGAGCCCGCCGGGACGGGGGTCGGTGCCGGCCGAGTCGTCGGCGGCAACCGTGGTGCCGAGGGCGGTGACCGCCGACCACGACTCGTCGGGTACCTCCGCCCGGAACGAGCCGACGACGTCCGCGCCGGGTCCGATGGTGGCCATCGCCCAGAACCAGGCCGTGCGGTCGTCGAAGACGGCCAGTACCTGGTGCGTGCCGACGCTGCGCCAGGTGACCGAGAGCACCGCCGTCCGCACGTCGGGCCCGGGGGTGGTCATCTTGCGCCCATCTCGACGCGGAAGTCGCCCTCACGGTCCTTCTTCAACCCGGCCGTCTTGTTGAAAAGGGTGGCCAGGTCGGCGAACTGGTCCGGCCGGAAGATGTCGTCATTGCTGCTCATCATGTTCACCGTGGAGTAGGTGACCTGCTGAGCGGGCGCCGTTGTCCCCGGGTTGACCGCGGTCCGACCGGCCGCGGTCTGCGCGGCCTTGGCGGCGGTCACCTGGGCCTGCAGCTGGGTGTGCATCGTCGCCGCGAGCGAGGCGATCGCCGGGTCGGTCGGCGAGGTCAACGCCAGCTTGTTGGCCGGGGTGCCCATGATCCGGGTGACCTCGTCACCGATGGCCGCCATCAGGCCTCCCACGCTGGTGCGCATGACCGGCTGCAGCTCCCCCTCCAGGAAGGCACGTATTGCGTTCGTCGCGGCCGCCTTTGACGCCTCGTGCACCGTCGAGTGCACCGCCTGGGCCAGCGCCCGGCGCCGGGCGATCGGGGTCGGCGCTGCGCCGCCGGCCGTGAGCTTGGCGAGCCAGGAGTTGAACAGCGTCTTGGTGAGATCGGCGGTGATGGTGCCGCCGGACAACGCCGCCGGGGCCGCGGCGGCCATCCCGGCCCAGCCCTCGGGCAGCGAGGTCAGTTGGCGCAGCAGCGATCCCGAGGGTCGCACCGGCGGGACCCGGCCGGTGCGCACCGCCCCGGCCGCCTGGTTGACGGCCGTCGCGACGTCGCCGGCGGGCGCGCCACCGCCGCCGGCCCACAGCCCGGTGGGCGGGACGACGGCGTTGCCGGCCGCGTCGATGCCGGCATTGCCCTCGACGTTGATGTTCATGTTCAGGCCGCCGAGGTCGACCGAGCCGCCGGCCGCCTGGCTGAGCGCACCCCAGTAGAGCCGGCGCACGAGCGTGCCGATCGGGCCGGCACCGAACTCCGTACCCACCACCGAGGACGCGATGGCGTTGGTGTTCGCAGAATCGCGGACCGCCGCGTCGACCAGCGCCGGCACCTGCGGGGCGAGCGTGGCCAGGGCCGGTGGCACGTTGCCGGCGAGCATGGTCTTCACCGTGGGATCGCGCAACGACGTGCGCAGGCTTGCGGCCACGGCCGCGACCACCGCCGCCTTCTTGGCCGTGAAGGCGCGGGCGATCTCGTTCGTCGACGCGCTCACCCGGTCCATCAACGGTCGGGTGAGCGCCGCGAGCACCATGCGCCGCACCGCTTCCCGGTCCATCGCCTTGCCGCGTTCGCTCGCCGTGCCCGGGTCGATGCTGTGCAGCAGGGCGTGCATCTGCGGGTTGGAGTGCGAGTACTCGTCCGACAGTCCGAGCAGGTGACCGTACTCGTGCGCGTAGATGGCCTCCTGGTTCATCCCGGCGTAGGCGGCACCGCTGTTCATGTAGTAGTGCCCGGCGTCGATCGGATGGGTCGGGCCGCCCGCCGCCTGCGCCAACGGGAAGACGCGAATCTCCTTGTCCGCGGGGACGGGGGCCAGGTCCCAGACGGGCACCGCGGTGAACTTCAGCGGCAGGCGCACCGGGCCGCCCTTGTCGTCGTTCCACAACGACGACGGAAAGCCGGGCGCGGCCCGCTGGCCGACGAGCACGGCCCGACCGTTCCAGTGCGCCGGCGCGGTGTTGCAGATGTTCTGGGCGAACGGCCGGCGCGCATCGCCCGCGGGGATCGCGGTGATGGGCCCCGAGTCCACCGGGAACTGCTTCCCGGAGGCATCCGGCGCGCTGAGCGCCCGCGCCTGCTGGATGAACCGGATGCGTACCGTGATCGTGACGGCTTCGGGCGTGCCGCCGCGGGACATGTCGAACTTCTTGCCGCCCGAGCCGCCGAACACCGCCGCGCCGGCCTGGCCCGGCGTGCCCCGCTGGTTGAACAGGGTCTCCTCGCGGCTGGGCGCGGTCACGGCCACGCGCTGCACCACGCCCGGGACCATTACCCGGCCCGCTGGTTCCGAAGTGCCCCGGGCTCGGGTCACCAGTTCGGTGACCGCCCGGTTTCCGGCCTGCCGCTGGAGTGCGTGCAGGCCGGTGACCGGCGGCTCCTGGTCGCCGCTCGACGTGGTCGGGCGGAACTTCGCGCGCGCGGCACCGGTGGGTCGTTGGGACCTCGGGACACGTTCCGCCACAGTCCTCAGGATGCCCGCCGGCCGGGCGCCTCGGGGTGATGTCGCCCTTTCGGGCAATCAGGTCCGCGCGAACGGGCGGTGCCCACCCTCACCGACCGGCTTCGGCATGGTCTCCGAGAAACGCGGTCCACGACGCAGCGAGCCTACGTCGCATCCGGCACGTCGATGTGGACGCGCCGGTCGGATCGCGCACCCGGCGCCGGAAGGCGGGGCCATCCCTCGATCGACTTGCCAACTTCGGCCCTTCTGAATCGATCAGGCACGGCGGAATGTGGCCGATCGGTCGCCGCCGCTGGCACCAAGAGTCAGGAGGAGCGACCAATCGCACCGAGTTGAACAACTTCCATCGTGAAAACTGTTCGATCATGTTGACTTCTGCGTAGCGGTCCGACAGAATATGAGCCGTGACCGCCCCCTCCCCCATCCTTCCGGCCATGGTGACCAAGTCCGTGGCGCGCATGGCCGACGGCCGCCAGCTGATCTATTTCGACGAGACCGATCACGACGATCGGGTGCTCACCGACTCGCGGGATCTACCCGAGGTGATCCCCGGCTCCCAGGTGCGTTACGACGCGCTGCTCTCCGAGTGGGTGGGGATCGCCGGCCACCGGCAGACCCGCACGTATCACCCGCCGGCCGACGCGTGTCCGCTGTGTCCGTCGACCGAGCGAAACCAGAGCGAGATCCCCTCGCCTTCCTACGATGTCGTGGTCTTCGAGAACCGGTTCCCGTCCTTCGCCGGCACCGGTGACGTCGCGATGGACGGTGGCCTGTTCGACTCGCGGCCGGGCACCGGTCGGTGTGAGGTGGTGTGCTTCACCTCCGACCACCAGGCGTCACTGTCCGCGCTCGGGTCGAGTCGGATGCGCACCGTCATCGAGGCGTGGGCCGACCGCACCGCAGCCCTGTCCGCGCAGGACGGCGTCGAGCAGGTGTTCTGTTTCGAGAACCGGGGCGTGGAGATCGGGGTGACGCTGGCCCACCCGCACGGGCAGATCTACGGCTACCCGTTCGCCACCCCCAAGACCGCGGCCGCGATCCGCTCGGTGCGGGAGTACCGGGCCCGCACCGGCGGCAACCTGTTCGGCGACCTGATCGCCGGCGAGATCGCCGACGGTTCCCGCATCGTCGCCCAGAACGAGGACTGGGTCGCGTTCGTCCCGTTCGCCGCCCGCTGGCCGGTGGAGGTTCACCTCTACCCGCGGGTGCAGGTCCGCGATCTGACCGAACTCGGCGACGATGCCCGGGATCGGCTGGCGACGCTCTACCTGGACGTGATCCGGCGGATGGAGGGCCTGTTCGACGATTCGCTGCCGGCCATCACCGGGGTCCATCAGGCCCCGGTGCACGCGGACGCCGAGGACTACTGGCTGCACCTCGAGGTGCTGACAATTCGGCGCGCCCCGGGTCGGATCAAGTACCTGGCCGGGTCGGAATCGGCGATGGGCGCCTTCGTCAACGACATCACTCCGGAGGTCGCCGCCCAGCGGCTGCGTAACGTCGTCGTCGGCCCGGGTCCCGATGACACCGCCGCTCCGCGGCCCGTTGGCACCGCCGCATTGCGGCCCGACGGGACCGGACCGGTGGCCGGATGAAGGCGCTCGTCGTCGGTGGGGCCGGCTACATCGGCTCGGTCGTCACCCGGCTTCTGCTCGCCGAGGGGCACCAGGTCGTGGTGCTCGACGACTGTTCCACCGGACACGCCGATTCCGTGCCGCCCGGAGCGGAGTTCGTGCAAGCCGACATCACCGAATCCGCAGGCGTTCTCGCCGGCGGCGGGTTCGACGCGGTGCTGCACTTCGCGGCCAAGTCATTGGTCGGCGAGTCGGTGCGCCACCCGTCCCGGTACTGGCGGACGAACGTGGTGGGCACCCGCGCGCTGCTCGACGCGATGGCCGAGCACCGGGTACCGACCCTGGTCTTCTCCTCGACCGCCGCCACCTACGGTGAGACCGACGTCCTGCCGATCAGCGAGGACGCGCCCACCCGGCCCACCAACACCTACGGTGCGACCAAACTGGCGGTCGACATGATGATCACCGGCGAATGCGTGGCCAGCGGCCTCGCCGCGGTATCACTGCGCTACTTCAACGTCGCCGGCGCGGCCCTCGGTGCCGGGGAAAGACATGCGGTGGAAACCCATCTCATTCCCACTGCATTGGGTGCGGTGGTCGGTGACGCCGACCCGCTGACAATCTTCGGTGACGACTGGCCGACCCCCGACGGGACCCCGATCCGGGACTACGTGCACGTGCTGGACCTGGCCCGGGCCCATCTGCTGGCGCTGACCGCCGCGGCGGCCGGCGAGCACCTGATCTGCAACCTGGGCAACGGGGACGGCTACTCGGTGAAGCAGGTGATCAGCACCATCGAAGAGGTGACCGGCGCCCCGGTTCCGCTCTCCGTCGGGCCACGCCGGGCCGGCGACCCGACCCGGCTCGTCGCCTCCGCCGACCGTGCTCGGCAGCGGTTGGGCTGGACCCCGGAGCTGAACCTGCACGACATGATCGCCGACGCCTGGCAGTTCCGGACCGCCGGGAGCACCCTCCGATGAGTGCGAACAGCGTGGCCGAGGGGTTCCACCGCACCTACGGCCGGGTGCCGGACGGCGTGTTCTCCGCCCCGGGCCGGGTGAACCTGATCGGCGAGCACACCGATTACACCGGCGGTCTCGTGCTGCCGTTCGCCATCGACGCTCGCGCCCACCTGGCCGCCGGGCGAGCCGAGCACGACGCGGTGCGGGTGGTGTCCGCCCAGCGGCCGGGCCAGGTCGCCGAGGTCGGCCTCGACCGGATCGAGCCGGGTTCGCCGGCGGTCGCCGGCTGGCCCGGCTACCTGCTCGGGGCCATCTGGTCGCTGCGGGAGAGCGGCCATCCGATCGTGCCGGTCGACCTGGTGCTCGACTCCCAGGTCCCGACGGGGGCGGGCCTGTCCTCGTCGGCGGCCGTTGAGTGCGCCACGGTGCTGGCCGTGTCCGCGCTCGCCGGCGACGCCCTCGACACCGTGACGATCGCCCGGATCGCCCAACGCGCCGAGAACGATTTCGTCGGCGTGCCGTGCGGGCCGATGGACCAGACCGCCTCCGCCGCCTGCCGGGAGGGCGCCGTCCTGCTGTTCGACACGCGCGCAGGGACCATCGAGGACATCCCGTTCGACCCGGCCGCGCACGGCCTGACCGTGCTGGTCATCGACACCCGGGTCGCGCACTCGCTGGCCGACGGGGAATACGGCAGGCGACGGGCGTCCTGCGAGCGTGCCGCGTCCATCCTCGGTGTCCCGCAGCTGCGGGACCTGTCGATCGACGACCTG
>JBIOVW010000150.1:0-6983 GCA_044867945.1 Nakamurella sp.
GTGGTCGGGGATCTGGTCGGGTGTTTCCGCGGGAACGTGTTGTGGTGCGACGGGGATGGGGGTGCCGTCGGGCCGGTGGAACACCCACCGCTGCGGCCGAGCCGGGTCCGGGGTCAGGGTGAAGCCGTCCTCGTGTACCGCCCTGTGGTGTCGGCCGCACAGCAGGACGAGGTTGCCCAGGTCGGTCGGCCCGCCGTTGACCCAATGCGTCACGTGGTGGGCGTCGAGGAACTTGCGGCGTGGGCAGCCGGGGAACTGGCAGCCGACGTCCCGCAGCCGCAGCGCCCGGCGCAGCGCGGCGGAGATCTTGCGGGTCTTGCGGCCCAGCCGCAGGTTCTCGCCCGGGTTCACCGCGGAGGACACCCAGGCGACCAGCGCCGCGTCACAGGCCAGCCGCCGGGCCTGCTCGGCGGTCAGGCCGGGGCCGTGCTCGATCCGGCACACCGCCTCCGGCGTCGGCTGCGGCCCCGCCTGCGGTGTCGGCTCGGCCCCCGGTTCGGCGGCCAGCACCTGCGTGTCGGCGTGCACCACCACCAGATGCCGGTCGTCGCCGGAGGAGTCGACCTGCCCGGCGGCCTGCGCGATCTGCGCCAACGCCACCAACGCGTCCGCATCACCGGGCAGCTGCGCCTGCCCGGTGGCGGCGCCGGGGCACCCCCACGCACCCTCGCCGTCCTCGCCGCCGTCCTCGGTCCGGGTCTCGGTCCGGTCCAGCACGCTGGTCCGGGCCTGCTCCAACGCGGCGACCAGCAGCGCCCCCTCGTCCGCGGTCAACCGGGCGGACAGCACCAGCATGCCGTCGTCGTCGTAGAACCAGCGGGCCTTGCGCCGATCCACCTGCGGCCGGTCGGCCCGCTCGGCCTTGCGGTACCCGCGGACCACCCGCTCCAGCTGGGCGGCCGAATGCACCAGCCCCTGCTCCAGCAGCGTCGCCTCATCGACCCGGTCCGCGACCCGGGTCACCGCCCGCACCTTCGAGTACGACAACTGCCCCTGTGCGAACGCCTCCCCGATCAGCGGCAGCCGGGTCAACGCGGTCGCCACCCGCACGTACTCCCGCGCCGCCCCCGGCCCCACCGAACACGTCCACGACAACCAGTGCGCCATCGACCGCATCCCCCACTGCACCCACCCCTTGCGCCGGTTGAACTCGGCCACCAGGGTCAACCACTCCCGCGTCTCGGCCGCCAACCGCGCCGCCATCGACGTGATCCGCCCCTCCAACACCTCCAACGGCTCCTCGTTCGTCGGAACGTCGAACGGCGCATCGGCCGGGTCGGGCGGCGACCCGGCCAACGGGTTCGGGAACCACTCCTGACCGGCCAACCTGTCCCGGTGCGGCCCGCTGCGCCACATCGCCAGCATGTCGGCGTCGGTCAACTCGCCGGTCAACTCGCCGGTCAGATCCGTCATCCCTGACCACCCCTCGAATCATCGCCCAGCCCGTCCCGAACTGATGTCCACACGCTAACCGGCCGGTCCGACAGGGCCCGAAATGCGGCATTAGAGCGCGAATGACGTTTCCGCGGAGACGCGTCAGGACACCAGAGCGACGGCTGCCGGGGCGGCAGCAGGTACGGCAGCGGGGACGGCGGGCACGATCCGCACCTCATCCCGGTCGGCCTGCAGCAGCAGCTCCACCGCGGCGACCCGGCCGGCCGCGCGCCGACCACCGACCTGCACCACGAGTTCCCGATCCCGCAGCCGCCCGTGCCCGCGGCCCAGCCCGTGCCAGCCGGCCCAGCGGGCGGTGAGCACCAGATCGGCCCCCGGCCACGGCCCGGCGACCAGCAACACCCCGCCGCGCTGCCGGAGCCGGCCGCAGATCACGCGTTGCCGGGACGGGGTCGGCCGGGCAGAGGCCGGCAGCGTCACCGCGATCAGGTCCACCCCGTCGATCAGGATCGACACGACTTGCAGCACGTCCGCCCCGGGGTCGGGAATGATGGCCACCCGATCGAGGTCCATCCTCAGCTCGGCCGCGGCGCGCAACCCGAGCCCCGGCATGCCGACCAGGGCCGACCAGCACCCGACGGGACCGGCGAGCAGGGTGAACAGCAGGCTGGTCGCACCCTGACCGAGCACGCTGACCACCGATCCGCGGGCCAGACCACCCCGGGGCAGCGCGGCGGCCAACGGCGTGGCGACAGGAAGCACGGCGGGTTCATCGAACACGCGTTCGATGCTAGATCGAGGCGACCCAGCGTCGCAACACCTCGGCCCCGGCATCACCCGACTTCTCGGGGTGGAACTGGGTGGCCGACAGCGGACCGTTCTCCACAGCCGCGACGAACCGGTCACCGCCGTGCTCGGCCCACGTCACCACCGGCGGCGTAAATGGGCGGGACACCTCCGGCTCCCAGCGACGGACCGCGTAGGAGTGCACGAAGTAGAACCGGGTCTCCGGGTGCAAGCCCTCGAACAACACGGACCCGACCCCCGGCGACACCGTGTTCCAACCCATGTGCGGCACGATCGGCGCCTGCAGCCGCTCCACCGTGCCCGGCCACTCCCCGACCCCGGCGGTCTGCACCCCGTGCTCCACGCCCCGCTCGAACAGGATCTGCATGCCCACGCAGATGCCGAGCACCGGCCGGTTGCCGGCGAGTCGCCTGTCGATGATCCGCTGCCCGCGCACCGCGGTCAGCCCCTGCATGCACGCCTCGTAGGCGCCGACACCGGGCACCACCAGACCGTCCGCGTTCAACGCCGAGGCGAAGTCGGCGGTGACGGTGACGGACGCGCCGGTGCGGCGCAGCGCCCGCTCCGCCGACGCGAGATTGCCCGAACCGTAGTCGAGCACCACGAGCTGCGTCACGGCAGCAACCACAAGATGCCGCCGAGGACGCAGCCCGCGGCGAACATCCCGAGGATGACCGCGGCCGGCACGGACTTGCGCCACAGCGAGATCACCCCGCCGATCAGGAACCCGCCGAGCCCGATCAGCACGATGGGCAGCACAGTCGTCACAGCACGCCCTTGGTCGAGGGAATGCCGTGCACCCGCGGATCCGGTTCCACCGCCTGCCGCAGCGCCCGGGCGATCGCCTTGTACTGGGCCTCGCAGATGTGGTGGGGGTCTCGTCCGTACAGCACCCGGACGTGCAGATTCATCCTCGCGTGGAAGGCCAGCGAGTCGAACACGTGCCGGTTGAGCACCACCGGGTAGTTGTTGCCGACCACGAACCCGAACACGTTCTCCGGCTCGCCCTGGTGCACGCTGTACGGCCGGCCGGACAGGTCGACGGCCGCGTGCGCCAGTGTCTCGTCCATCGGCACGAACGCGTCACCGAACCGGCGGATGCCCTTCTTGTCGCCGACCGCCTGCCCGATGGCCTGACCGAGCACGATCGCGGTGTCCTCGACCGTGTGGTGGGCGTCGATGTCGACGTCGCCGACGGACCGGACCGTCAGGTCGAGGCTGCCGTGCACGCCGAACGAGGTGAGCATGTGGTCGTAGAACCGCACACCGGTGGAGACCTCCACCTGCCCGGTGCCGTCCAGGTCCAGATCGACCAGCACGGTCGACTCGCTCGTGGTGCGCTCGATGCGCGCCCGCCGGCCCATCAGTTCTCCTTCAACGATCGGGTCGCCTTGATCAGCACGTCGTTCTCGGCGTCGGTGCCGATGGTGGTCCGCAGGTAGCCGGGGATGCCCATGTCCCGCACCAGCACCCCGGCGTCCAGGTACCGCCGCCAGGTCGCCTTCGCGTCGCTGAAGTCCCCGAACAACAGGAAGTTCGCGTCCGAGGAGATCACCCGCAGGCCCAGGTCGGTCAGCGCGGCAGCCACCCGGTTGCGCTCGGCGACCAGGTGCGCGACCGAGGCGAGCGTGTCGTCGGCGTGCCGCAGGGCAGCCAGCGCGGCGGCCTGGGTGAGCGTGGACAGGTGGTACGGCAGCCGGACCAGCAGCAACGCGTCGATGACGGCGGGTGCCGCGGCCAGGTAGCCCAGCCGCCCGCCGGCGAAGGCGAACGCCTTGGACATGGTGCGCACCACGACCAGTTTGGCCGGGAACCGCCCGATCAGCTCGATCGCCGACGGCCGCGACGAGAACTCCGCATACGCCTCGTCGACCACCACGATCCCCGGCGTCACCTGCGCCAACCGCGCCATGTCCTCGAGCGGCAGAGAGCCGCCGGTCGGATTGTTGGGGCTGGTGATGAACAGCACGTCCGGCCTGCGCTCGGCCACCAGCTCCACGGCGGCGGAGGTGTCGACGGTGAAGTCGGCGCGGCGCGGGCAGGACAGCCAGGTGGTGCGGGTGCCGGAGGCGATGATCGGATGCATCGAGTACGACGGCTCGAAGCCCAGCGCGGACCGACCCGGACCGGCGAATGCCTGCAGCAGCTGCAGCAGGACCTCGTTGGACCCGTTGGCCGCCCACACGTTGGCGGCGGTCAACGGCACTCCGGTGGACCTGGACAGGTAGGCCGCCAACGACTCCCGGAGTTCGACGGCGTCCCGATCGGGGTAGCGGTTCAGGTCGACCGCCGCGGACGCCACGGACGCAGCGAGATCGGCGACCAGCGCGTCCGACGGCGGATACGGGTTCTCGTTGGTGTTGACCCGCACCGGCACGTCCAGTTGCGGCGCGCCGTAGGGCGACTTGCCGACCAGGTCCTCGCGCAGCGGCAGGTCGGACAGGGTGACCTCGTTCACGAGGAGAACCTCATTGAAACCTCACAGAAACTGCCTCGCCGTGCGCGGGCAGGTCCTCGGCGGCCGACAGCGCGGCGACGTGCGGCGCGACCTCGCGCAGCGCGTCGGCCGAGTAGTCGACCACCTGCTGCTGCCGCAGGAACGTGGTCGCGGCCAGACCTGCGGAGAACCGGGCGGTCCCGCCGGTGGGCAGCACGTGGTTGGACCCGGCGCAGTAGTCGCCCAGCGACACCGGCGAGTACGAGCCGACGAACACCGCGCCGGCGTTGCGGACCCGGGCGGCGACGCCGGCCGCGTCTGCGGTCTGGATCTCCAGGTGTTCGGCGGCATAGGCATCCGCGACGGCCAGCGCGTCGTCGACCGAGGCGACGAGCACTGTGCCGGACTGCGGCCCCGTGAGTGCCTCGGTGATCCGTCCGCCGTGTTTGGTCGCAGCCACCCGCTGCGGGAGCACCCGGTCGACCGCGTCGGCAAGCTCGGCCGAGGTGGTGATCAGCACCGACGCGGCCAGCGGGTCGTGCTCGGCCTGCGAGATCAGATCGGCGGCGACGAACTCGGGATCGGCGGAATCGTCCGCGACGATAGCGATCTCGGTCGGGCCGGCCTCGGAGTCGATGCCCACCGTGCCGCGCAGCAGCCGCTTGGCGGCGGTGACGTACACGTTGCCTGGACCGGTGATGACGTCCACGTCGGCAAGCAGGGCGAGCATCGCGATGCCCTGCGCCCCGCCCGCGGAATACACCTCGTCGATGCCCAGCAGCGCACAGGCGGCGAGCACGTTGCGGTCCGGCCAGCCGTCGTTGTCCTTCTGCGGCGGCGACGTCACGGCGATCGCGTCGACGCCGGCGACCTGCGCGGGCACCACGTTCATCACCACGCTGGACGGGTAGAGCGCCCGGCCGCCCGGCACGTACAGGCCGACCCGACGCACCGGCACCCATCGCTGCCGCACCGTGCCCCCGGTCGCCAGCGTCGTGACGGTCTCGGCCGGCAGTTGGGCCGCGTGCCCGGCCCGGGCGCGGGCGATCGACTCGACCAGCGCGTCCCGCACCGGCCCGGCGATCGCGCCGGCCGCCGCCTCGATCACCTGTGCCGGCACCCGCAACGACAATGGCCGGACCCCGTCGAACCGCTCGGCCGCGTCAAGCACCGCATCGGCGCCGCGCTGACGCACGTCCTCGATGATCGGCGCGACAGCGGCGGTCGCGGAGCCGATGTCGAGCGCCGCCCGGGGCAGCACGTCGCCGAGCGCACCGGGCAGGCCGCCGCGCAGGTCGATCCGTCGGAGCATGGGGTCAAGCCTAGGGTGTCAGCCCACCAGGTCGAGACCGATGTCCAGGGCCGGCGCGGAGTGGGTCAGCGCGCCCACCGCGAGGTAGTCGACCCCGGTCTCCGCGACCGCACGCGCCCGCGCCAGCGTCAGGCCGCCGGAGGACTCCAGCCACACCCGACGCGGCAGGGCGCGCGCGCGGCGCACCGCCTCCTCGGTGTCGGCGAGCGAGAAGTTGTCCAGCAGCATGAGTTCCGCGCCGGCACCGACGGCCTCGTCGAACTGGTCGAGGGTGTCGACCTCGACCTCGAGGGTGATGTCCGGGTCGAGGGCGCGGACCGCCTTGATCGCCGCGGTGACCGAGCCGGCCGCGGCGACGTGGTTGTCCTTGATCAGTGCGGCGTCCCCCAGGCTCATCCGGTGGTTGACCCCGCCGCCGCAGCGCACCGCGTACTTCTCCAGCGCCCGCAGGCCGGGCAGCGTCTTGCGGGTGTCCCGGATCCGCGCGCCGGTGCCGGCCACCGCGTCCACCCAGGTGCGGGTGGCCGAGGCGATCCCGGACAGGTGGGTGAGCAGGTTCAGCGCGGTCCGCTCGGCGGTCAGCACTCCGGCGGTCGGGCCCTGCACGAGCAGTGCCGGTTCCCCGGGCACGAGGGCACCGCCGTCCGGCACCAGCTGCTGCACGGACACATCGGGGCCGACGACGGTGCGGAACACCTGGGCGGCGATCGGCCCGCCGGCCAGTACGCCGACCTGGCGCGGGGTCAAGTGCGCCCGCACCGACTGACCCTCGGGCACGGTGGCCAGGGTGGTGATGTCAGGCCCGTCGGCCAGGTCCTCGGCCAGCGCGCTGGCAATGACACTGTCGATCATCGGGCAACCGCCGGCTCGAGCACCTCGATGGCGGCATCGCGGGCGCGAACCAGCACCGGGCGTTCCCATTCGGCCGACCGTTCCGGATGGTCGGTGCGCACGTGGCAGCCGCGGGACTCGGTGCGCACCTCGGCCGCGGCCAGCAGCGCGGCCGACGCCAGGGCGAGGTTCGCCGTCTCC
>JBIOVW010000151.1:0-8314 GCA_044867945.1 Nakamurella sp.
GCGGGATAAGGGCGTGTTGTTCATGATCAACAGCACCTGGAGGCGGCGGGCGCCTCCCCGGTCCAACCCGGCGCCTCACCGGAACGGACGACCCCGGCAACATTCGGCGTGTAGCTTCGGTGGATCGCGGCTGATCCGTCGAGGAGGCATCGTGTGCGGACTGAGCAGTGAGTTCAGGTTCGACGGGGCGCCACCCGACGTCGAGGCCCTGGCCCGCATCTCCGCGGTGATGGCGCCGCGCGGCCCGGACGGCCACGGCCTCTGGCACCAGGGGCCGGTGGCCCTCGCCCATCGCCGCCTCAAGATCATCGACCTCACCGAGGCCGGCTCGCAGCCCATGGTGGACGACGAACTGAACCTGGTCAGTGTTTTCAACGGCTGCATCTACAACTACCGGCAACTGCGGGACGAGCTCGCCGGCTACGGCTACCGCTTCTTCTCCACCTCGGACACCGAGGTGATCGGCAAGGCCTACCACCGGTGGGGCATCGAGTGCGTCGACCACTTCATGGGCATGTTCGCGTTCGCGATCTCCGAACGCGGCACCGGCCGGCTGATCCTCGGCCGGGACCGTCTTGGCATCAAGCCGATGTACCTGGCCCGGACCCAGGAGCGGCTGCGGTTCGCGTCGTCCCTGCCGGCGTTGCTGGCCGGCGGCGACATCGACACCTCCGTCGACCCGGTCGCGCTCAATTTCTACATGACGTTCCATGCCGTCGTCCCGCCGCCCTACACCATCCTCAAGGGCATCCGGAAGCTGCCGCCGGCCACCGTCCGGGTCGTCGAACCGGACGGCACCAGCACCGACCGGCACTACTGGTCGCCGTCCCACGAACGCCTGGACAAATACGCCGGCCTGACCGAGAACGACTGGGAGCAACTCGTTCTCGACACATTACAGACTGCGGTGCAGCGTCGCATGGTGGCGGACGTGCCGGTCGGCGTGCTGCTGTCCGGCGGCATCGACTCCAGCGTCATCGTCGCGCTGCTGGCCGACGCCGGCCAGCACGGCCTGCAGACCTTCTCGATCGGCTTCGAACAGGTCGGCGACCGGGCGGGCGACGAATTCGAGTTCTCCGACATCGTGGCCAAGGAGTTCGACACCCACCACCACAAGCTGATGATGCCGTCCGGTGCCGTGCTCGACGGACTGGACGGAGCGGTCGGGGCAATGGCCGAACCGATGGTCAGCCATGACTGCATCGCCTTCTACCTGCTGTCCCAGGCGGTCTCGCGGCACCTCACGGTGGTGCAGTCGGGGCAGGGCGCGGACGAGCTGCTGGCCGGCTACGACTGGTACCCGCCGCTGGCGGA
Organism: Nakamurella sp.; assembly: GCA_044867945.1. Taxonomy (GTDB): domain Bacteria; phylum Actinomycetota; class Actinomycetes; order Mycobacteriales; family Nakamurellaceae; genus Nakamurella. Next base: position 1,315 of record JBIOVW010000151.1, read on the forward strand.
CGTGCCGCCGGACAAGGCGCTCGAGGTGTACTCCGGGCGGTTCTTCGATCGGGACCACGCCACCATGGCCACGATCCTGCAACCGCGCTGGACCGTGCCCGACGATATCTGCCGAGACTTCGTCCGGAACCATCTGGATCAGCGCGGTGCGGACACCGCCCTGGACCGGGTGCTCCGCCTGGACTCGCAGGTGATGCTGGTCGACGACCCGGTGAAACGGGTGGACAACATGACGATGGCCTGGGGACTCGAGGCGCGCACCCCGTTCCTCGATCACGAGTTCGCCGAACTCGCCGCGGCGATCCCGCCGGAACTCAAGCTCGCCCACGGCGGGAAGGGAGTGTTGAAGCAGGCGTCCCGGAAGGTGCTGCCGGCGGCCATCATCGACCGGAAGAAGGGACACTTCCCCGTGCCGGCGATCATCAACCTCGAGGGCCCCTACCTGGAGCGGGTGCGGGACGCGCTGACCGATCCGCAGGCCAAGGAGCGGGGCCTTTTCGACCCCGAGTACGTCGACCTGCTGCTGGCCGACCCGAACCGGCATCGCACCCCGCTGGGCTCGAATCAACTGTGGCAGCTGGGCCTGCTCGAGATGTGGTTGCAGCGGCACGGAGTCGGCTGACCGGTGCTGGACCAGGCGCCCCGCACCGGGCTCACTCACGAACTGCGGCAGACCATCGAGAGAATCGCCGGGGTGGTCGGGTCGTGGTGCCCGTCGATCTCCCCGGATGGTCGGCAGATCGCGTACGTCACCGATCGGTCCGGTCTGCCGCGGTTGGAGGTGGCGCATCTCGACCTGGCCGGCGAGTGCGCCGACCAGGTGCCCCGCCAGGTGTCGCTACCGGATCAGGAGGTCATCTCGGTGGCCTGGTCCCCGGACGGCCGGTGGCTGGCCTACCTGGTGTCTCCCGAGGGGTTCATCCGTGCCCAACTGCACGCCATCCGGCCCGACGGCTCCGACCACCGGGCGCTGGCCGGAATGGGAGACCGGGAAACGGTGTTCGCCGGCGCCTGGACGAACCTGCCGCATACATATGCCTTCTCGCTCGCCGACGGTCGCAGCTCGAACGCCGACGTCTGTTTCGTCGACGTGGAGACCGGTGTGTCGCGTCGGGTGGCCACGGGCGGTTTCCTGCTGGTGACGTCGGTGTCGCCGGATGCCACCCGGCTTCTCGCCCGCCGCGGGCCGCGTGGCCGGCGGCACCTGGTGCTGGCCGATATCCCGGCCGCGCCGACCATGCCGCTGCCCCCGCCCCGCCGGCTGCTCGAGGCCGACTTCCCGGACGAGGGAACCGATGTCGCCGAGGACGGCCGGTTCTCCGCCGACGGTCGCACGGTGTATCTACGGGTGGGCGCGGGCCGGGATCGCCAGGCATTGGGTGCGGTCCTCCTCGACGACGACGGCACCCCGGGGCGACTGCGGATCCTGGCCGAACGGTCCGACGCCGACCTGGACGCCTACGCGGTACTCGACCGCGACACCCGGGCGATGCTGGTGTGGAACCTGTCCGGGCACAGCGCCATCGAGATCCGAGACCTGCGCACCGGCGCCGGGCACCGGGTGGACATCGGCAGGCGGGTCATGCCCGGCTGGTCGGTGCTTCCGGACGGCCGATCCGGAATCCTGGAGCTCACCGAGCCCGTCGCCCCGCGCAGCCTCTACCACGTCGACCTGGTCGACCACCCGGATGACGCTCCACCGGCGGCCCGACGGATCGCCGGACTGCCGGTCCCCCGGCTGCCGGACGAGCGACTGTGCGCGCCGGAACGGGTGAGCTACCCGTCCTACGACGGCCTGCGACTGCGCGGTCTGCTCTACCGCCCGGCCGGCGAGACCCCCTTCCCCACCGTCATCCTGCTCCACGGTGGCCCGGAAGCCGAGGAACGGCCCGCGTTCTCGATCCTTATCCAGTCGCTGGTCGCCGCCGGCTTCGTGGTTTTCGCGCCCAACGTGCGCGGCTCGACGGGATACGGCGCGAGGTTCACCGCACTGGACGACCGGGACCGTCGGGAGTCCTCGTTCCCGGATGTGCGGGCGACCGTCGAATACCTGGTCGCGCAGGGTATCGCCGCCCCAGGGCACATCGGCGTGCACGGCTGGTCCTACGGCGGATACCTGGCGATGATCTCGCTGACCCGGTTCCCGGAACTGTTCGCCGCCGGATCCAGCCACGCCGGCATGTCCGACCTGCGCACCTTCTTCGAGCACACCGAACCGTGGATGGCCGCGGCGTCGGTCACCGAATATGGAGACCCGGTGGCCGACGCGGACCTGCTCGCCGACCTGTCGCCGTTGGCGCGGTTCGACCGGATGCGGACGCCCACGTTCTACATGCACGGCGAAAGCGACACCAACGTGCCTGTCGTCGAATCGGTGCAGGCCAGCAGGGCCCTCGCGGCCGCGGGCGTGCCGACCGAACTGATGCTGCTGCCCGGGGAGGGGCACACCATCGTGGGCCGGGACGGGCGGATCGCCTCCACCGAGGGGATCGTCGACTGGCACCTGCGGTGGACCAGGGCGGGCGGGTGGGCTCGTTGAGCGCGGGCGGGCTCGTTGAGGGTAATGCGTTCGGACTGCTCGCCGGCTACCGATCCGGCCCGCTGGATGAGGCGCTCGAAGCGGACGGCACGGTCCGGCCCGGATACGCGGCGATCTTCGCCGCTCTGGCTCCCGGCGGGATCGACGGCCTGCGGTCGGCCGCGAAGGACCTGGACCGGCGGCGGGTGGCCGAGGGCATCTCGTTCATCGCCGAGATCGACGGGGAGCCGACCGAGCAACCGTTCCCGCTCGACCCGGTCCCCCGGGTGATCGGTATCCAGGACTGGGACACGATCCGGGCCGGCCTGCGCCAGCGGGCGCGCGCCCTCAACGCGTTCCTGGACGACGTCTACGGCCCGATGCGGATCGTGCGGGACGGCATCGTCCCCGAGTCCGTGATCCGCCGCTGCCCCGGGTTCCTGCCCGCGGCCGTCGATCTCGCCCCAGGCGGCCGGCCGCGGGCCACCGTGATCGGGTTCGACCTGCTGCACGCACCGACCGGCGAGTGGGTGGTGCTGGAGGACAACCTGCGGGTGCCCTCCGGTCTGGCCTACGCGGTCGCGAACCGACGGACCGCGGCGGCGACGCTGCCCGTGCTGCATCCGTGGCCGGGGCTGCGGTCACCGGAAACCGTGGGGGCCGACCTGCTCGACGCGCTGCGCCAGGCGGCGCCGCCGCAGTGCCCCCGGGAGGTCCCGCAGGTGGCTGTCCTCTCCGACGGGCCGGCGAACTCGGCCTGGTACGAGCACCGGCTGCTGGCCCGGCTGATGGACGTGCCGGTCGTTGCGCCGGCCGACCTGTCCTCCGACGGGACCGGCATCGTGGCCACGGTCGATGGCGCCGTCCGGCCGGTGGACGTGCTGTACCGGCGGCTCGGCGACGACGAGCTGATCGCCGGGGAACCGGTGGACGCCGCGGTGAACGACCTGCTGGTGGCGGCCTGCCGGGCCGGCACGGTCTCGGTGGCCAATGTCCCTGGCAACGGGGTCGGCGACGACAAGGCGATCTACGCCTTCGTCCACCCGATGATCACCTTTTACCTGGGCGAGGAGCCGCTGATCGGCGACGTCGGCACCTGGGTGCTGGCCCATCCCGGGCAGTACCAGGGTGTCCGCGACCGACTGGCCGAGCTGGTGGTCAAACCCGTCGACGGGTCCGGCGGATCCGGGGTGATGATCGGTCCCGACCTGACCGAACCGCAGATCGAAGCCATGGTCGAGGAGGTCGGGGCGGCACCGCACCGGTTCATCGCCCAGGACGTCATCAGGTTCTCCTGCCACCCGACGCTGACCCCCGAAGGGCTGCGGCCCCGGCACGTCGACCTGCGGGTCTTCGCGCTCGCCGGCCGGGACGGCTCGGTGGTGGTGCCGGACGTCGCGCTCTCCCGGGTGGCGTTGGAATCCGAAGGGCTGCTGGTGAACTCGTCCCAGGGCGGCGGGTCGAAGGACACCTGGCTGATCGACTGACCGCCTCCCCTGCCCTGGTGTTGATCATGGGGATAGGGTTGTTATCCGGGCCGGATAACAACCCTATCCCCATGATCAACTGCGAAAAGGGGGGTCAGTTCGCGCCCCAGATGTCCTCCAGATACCGGTGCTCGCGGCGCATTCCGGTCAGCCAGTCGTCGGCGTCCGCCCCGGACAGGCCCTTCTTGTCGGACGCGATGCGGGTGAGCGCGGCCCGCACGCCCGGCGCCAGCGTGCGGGCGTTCCCGCAGACGTAGATCTGCGCGCCGTCGTCGATCAGCGACCAGATCTCATCGGCCCGGGCAAGCATCTCGTGCTGCGCGTACCGGCGCTCCTGGCCCGGCTCTCGCGAGAACGCCATGTACGACCGCACATTCGCAGTCGTCGCGAAGTCGGCTAGCTCGTCCACGTACAACCGGTCGTGCCGGGTGCGGCAGCCGAAGAACAGCAGCGACGGGGCGAGCGTCGCCCCGTCCGCCCGCTGCGCGGCCCGCTCCTGCAGGAACCCGCGGAACGGTGCGAACCCGGTGCCGGCCCCCACCATGATCATCGGAACCCCGGGATCGGCGGGCGGGCGGAACGGGATGGTCGGCTCCCGTTTGAACACGAACACGGTGCTGCCCGGTTCCATCGACGCGAGGTACGTCGAACAGACACCGTCGAACTCGCCCTCGCCGCACCGCGCCGGGCTGCGCAGCACGCCCTCGGTCACGGCCACCGTGTCGGACCCGGCCAGCGGCGACGAGGAAATGGAGTAGTACCGCGGGGCCAGCGCGGGCAGCAGGTCCAGGAACACCGGGAACGGCAGCGCGCAGGCCGGATAGCGGTCCAGCAGGTCCAGCACCGACAGGTTGGGCTCGTGCACCCGTTCCCGGTAGCGGGTGTGCGACGCCTCGTCGTCCCCGGTCAACGCCCGGAGCTGCGCCTGCTGCCCGGGGTCCTCGGTGTGGTCGGCCAGCACGTCGATGTCGGCCCGGGTCGCGCAGGCCTGCAGCTCCACGCAGCTGCCGAGCACACCCAGCAGCGGTGCCGGTTCGTCGACCGGCAGGTGCGTGTGGGTGCCGCTGTTCGCCGTTATGGTCAGGTACATGCCCATGTCCAGCCCGAAATGCCGCATCACCCGGCGGATTTGGGCGAGACTGTTGCGCGGCAGCACCCCCAGGTGATCACCCGCCCGGTAGTGCATGCCCGCCGGCACCGCCACCTCGACGTGCCGAGTGGACCTGGTGCCGGGGGCCCCGTTCGCGGTGAGCTCAATGTTGCGGGTGACCAGGGTCGGCGTGGCGTCGTAGGACAGGATCACCGGATTGGTCAGCTGCCGGTTGACCAACGAGATCGTCAGCCGCGGCCCGGATACGGCGACCTCGGCCGTGTCCACCGGAAGGTCCAGCGCCGCCGCCAGGTCGGACCACAGATCGGCATGCCAGGCGCGGTACTGGCCGTCGAAGTCGGCCTGCGCGTCGCCAGCCCCCCGCGGGTGGATCCGGGTACCGCCGCGCCGGGCCAGCTCGGTGTCCAACAGCGTTGGCACTGCCTGATACGTTGCCGCCCAATCGGTGTCGCCGCAGCCGAAGACGGTGAACCGTACTCCGGCGAACGCGTCGGACGCCAACGAGCCGCTCCGCAACCGTCCGACGAACGTCGTCGCGTTCTCCGGCGGTTCCCCGTTGTAGGAAGCGCAGACCACCAGCACCGCGCCGTCGGTGGGCAGGTCGGTGCCGTGGTCGTCGAGGGCGGCGACGGTGACCCGATAGCCGCGATCGCCGCCCTCGCGGCCGAGCTTGTTGGCGATGCCCTCGGCAGTGCCCAGGTTCGAGCCGAACAGCACGAGCAGCGGGGTGCCGTGCGCGTTCGCGGCCGGGGACGGAGTAGGGGCGGGGATCGGGGTCGGAGCCGGGGTCGGGATCGGGATCGGGCTAGCCTCGGGCGCCGGACTGGCGGCCGGAACGGCGATCCGCTCGCGGTGGGCGAGGGTCCGGCCGGCGCGCGGCCGCACCTTGATCCAGAAGTCCTCGGGCTTGACGGTCAGGGTGGCCCTGGTGTGCAGCTGGTAGTCGCGGTGGTCGACGAAGTCGAACCGCTGCAGCAGCATGCCCAGCACCAGCGTGGCCTCCTGCAGCGCGAACTGTCGCCCGATACAGGCGCGCAGGCCGCTGCCGAACGGCCGGTACGCCAGGGGCGGCACGTTCTTGAACCGCTCGGGATCGAAGTGGTCGGGATTGAACTCCTCGGCGTCCTCGCCCCACACGCTGCGGTCCCGGTGCAGCATCGGCAGCAGGATCGACACGCCCATCCCTTTCGGGATGGCGTACCTGTCCGCGATCACGATGTCCTGGTACGGGGCGCGGGTGAACATCCGGGGCGGTGGGCCACAGCCGCAGGGACTCGTCGAGGATCTGCCGCACGTAGGTGAGCCGATGCACCTGCTCGTAGTCGGGTTCCGCGCCATCGCCGAGTACCTCGTCGATCTGGACCCGCGCCCGGTCGATGTACTGCGGGTTCTTCAGCAGGTAGTAGATGGCGAACGAGAGCAGGCCGCTGGTCGTCTCGTGACCGGCCACCAGGAACGTGATGCACTGCGCGATGATGTTGTCGTCGGGCAGGCCCTGACCGCTCTGCCTGTCCACGCCGGTGAGCATCCGGCCGAGCAGGTCGGTGTTGTCGGCTGCGTCGCCCCGCCGCCTCCGGTCGGCGATCAGCCCCTTGACCAGGTTCAGCTGGAACTCCTGGTCCTCGCGGGCGCGCCGGCGTGCCTGCACCCGGAGCTTGCGCTGGATGGGCAGTTCCCGCGCCTGCTTCTGCGCCTCGAGCAGGCCGCGCACCATCGCGGCGACGAAGGGGTGCGGGGTGTCCCGATAGAAGGAGTTGAACCGGTAGTCGAAGCCGCACAGCGCGATGGTGTCCAGGGTCAGCGCGGTCATGTCCTGGGGCACGTTCACGTCGTCGTCGGGGTTGAGCCGCGACCATTTGTCCATCAGTTGATCGGCGATGTCGA
>JBIOVW010000152.1:0-5533 GCA_044867945.1 Nakamurella sp.
ACACTGATCATCGTCGCGTTCGTGCTGCACGGCCTGCTGCATCTTGATCCGTCGGTGGTGGCGCTGCTCGGCGCCGGCCTGATGATCCTGGTCAGCCGGACATCACGGGAGGAGTTCCTCGAGGACGTCGAGTGGGAGACGCTGGTCTTCTTCTTCGGGCTGTTCATCATGGTCGGCGCGCTGGTGAACGTCGGCGTCATGGCATGGCTCGGCGAGCGGGCCGTCGAGGCCGTCGGCGGGCAGTTCCTGCTCGCCGCCACGCTGCTACTGTTCGGGTCCGCCGTGATCAGCGGCGTGGTGGACAACATCCCCTACGTCGCAACGATGACCCCCCTCGTCGCTGCCCTGGTGGCAAGTGGAACGGGCCCTGAGGCGATGTCGCTGTGGTGGGCCCTCGCACTGGGCGCCGATCTGGGCGGAAACGCGACCGCGGTCGGTGCCAGCGCCAATGTGGTGGTCATCGGGATCGCCGCCCGGCAGGGACACCCCATCTCGTTCGCGACCTTCACCCGGTACGGGATCGTAGTTACCGCGGTCACCGTACTGCTGTCCTGGCCGTACATCTGGCTGCGGTACTTCGTGCTGTCCTGATGCCCCTCGCGGGCCGCGCCACTCGTCATCGGCGCTGCAGTCGATCACTCGTCCGGCGAGCTCCGATACACGTCGGGAATGCCGTCGTGGTCGGCGTCCACCGCTTCCTCCTCGCAGATCCGCCGGTACACCTTGTTCCGCACCCGCAGAACGACCGCGGCCAACGCGGCAGCGGCGAGCGAACCGACCAACACGCCGACCTTCACGTGCCCGTCGGTGGTCGTACCGATCCCGAACGCCAGTTCACCGATCAGCAATGACACCGTGAAGCCGACCCCGGTCAACAACGACAGACCCGCCACGTCGATCCAGGACAACTCGTCGTCCAGACTCGCCCTGGTGAAGGTGGAGATCAGGAACGTCGCGCCGAAGACCCCGACGGCCTTCCCCGCGACCAGCGCGACCATGATCCCGATGGTCACGCTGTCGGTCAACGACGCGCCCAACCCGGCCAACCCCCCGACCGTCACCCCCGCGGAAAAGAACGCGAACACCGGCACCGCGAAGCCGGAGGACAGCGGACGCATGCGGTGCTCGAAATGCTCCGCCAGGCCGGGACCTGCGCCCGGCCCGCCCCGCGCCGCGCTGCGGTGGACCGGCACAGTGAAGGCGAGCGCCACACCGGCAACCGTGGCGTGAATGCCGGACGCATGGATCAGGGCCCAGGTGAGGAACGCCAGCGGAACCAGCAGGTACCACGACCGCACTCGCCGCTGCACCAGCACGCCGAAGGCGGCCAGCGGCAACATGGCCAGCGCCAGCGGACCGACGGACAGGGTGTCCGTGTAGAAGACCGCGATGATTACAATCGCGATGAGGTCGTCGACCACCGCCAGCGCAAGCAGGAACGTGCGCAGGCCGTCAGGCAGGTGCGTGCTGATGATCGCCAGCACCGCCAACGCGAAGGCGATGTCGGTCGCCGTCGGAACCGCCCAGCCGGCCAACGCCTCGCCGCGACCCAGGTTGAACAACACATAGACCAAAGCCGGCACCAGGACCCCGGCGACAGCGGCCGCCACCGGGATCGCCGCCCGACGTGGATCCTTCAGATCCCCGGCGACGAACTCTCTCTTCAACTCCAGACCGGCCACGAAGAAGAAGATCGCGAGCAAGCCGTCCGCGGCCCACTGCCCGAGGGTCAGATCAAGGTGCAAGAACTCCGGACCGACGACCGTGTCCCGCAGAGCGACGTACGACTCCGCCCATCCGGTGTTGGACCACAGCAGGGCGATCACGGCGGCCGCCACCAGCAGCGCACCGCCGACCGTCTCCCTGCGCAGAATCTCGGCGATCCGATGCGTTTCGAGCCAGGTTCCGCGACCGAAGAGGTGCGGCTGCTGCGTGGGCGGCACGGGCGCTCCCAGATTGTCGGAGTGGGATGATTCGATCTGCCGACCAGACTTCCCGGCGCACCAGGGGAGAGTCTAAGGGCAGCGCGCCACCGGGGAGCGCCCACCGCCGTCGCCGGTTCCCGGCGCTCCGCGCCTCACCAGCGGCGCGAGCGCCCCGTCCAGAACGCTGTTCCGCCGGTCGCTCGGCACTGCGGTGCCGCAGCCAGTCATTGACCGCCGGATCGCTCGTCCGTCCGGTTCTCTTTCGTGCGGCGCCGCCCGCGCCGTAGCATGTGCACGGCGCAACCCGGAACCGAGAAGGCAATCGTGGGACTGGCCGACGACGAACAGCAACAACTCGCGCAGATCGAACACGATTTCCTCCGCGACGACCCACGACTCGCGGCAACCCTCGCTCGCGGCGGCTCATCGCATTTCACCGCCTCAGTACTCCGGTGGCTACTCGGGTTCATCGTCCTCATCGGTGGAATCCTCAGCATGACCATCGGCCAGACGCTCATCGGTGGACTCGTCAGCGTGACCGGCCTGATCGTCATGAGCCGAGCCGCGGTTACTTTGATGACGAGCTGACCAACCCGACCCGCCAGAACGATGGGAGGTGCGCCGGGGGATTCACCGTGCAAGGTGACACGGCCGACCGACAGACAGCGGCTCGACCGATCGAAGTGTGCCGCGGCGGCCGAGCCACCGGCGGTAGCGACGCAGCGCGCGCCGCTGGCGGATGGCTTCCCGGACGTAGGCCAGGGTCGGGTTGACGGTGGGGCAGTTCGGCTGACCGTTTCCGAGGCGCCGAAGTTGAACACGGACCCGGGCCATGCCGGCCGCCGACGCCAGGGCTTTGTCCTTGATCGCGACGGGCGCGAACTCGACGGCGGTGTCGTCTCCGTTGCGCCATTTGGTAGGCAGGTCGGGTTCGACTGCCAGCGCGGTGCCCATGCCGACCAGATCGATGCCGCCGGCCAGTACTTCCTCGGCCACGGGACGGCGAACGATTCCGCCGGTCAGCATCAGGGGTAGCGGGCCGGTCCTGGCCAGTTCCTTGGCGAGGGTGAGGAAGTAGGCCTCCCGGGCACGGGTCCGCTGATCGCCGGCCCGCCCGGTCATGGCCGGCGCCTCATAGCTGCCGCCGGACAGTTCGACCAGGTCGACGCCCAGCGGGGCCAACATCGCGATCACCTTCGCGGCGTCGTCGGCATCGAACCCGCCGCGCTGGAAGTCGGCCGAATTGAGCTTGACCGCAACGGCGAAGCTCGGCACCACCGCAGCCCGCACCGCGCGGACGATGTCCAGGATTGATCTGCATCCAAACCTTTGAGCCGCCGCTCTTCGCGGCCGCCGCCCACTCCCGGAAGGGTCCGAGCGGCGCCTCACCGTCAAGAACGACACCCGCCGGCCCGGTCAGCGCCTCGGCGTGGACCATGACGTTGCCGGTGATGATCAGCCCGACGCCGCCCGGCTCCAGCGTCGGTACAGCCGGACCAGGGACTTGCCCGGGAGCTGGCCCTGTGCGGCCGTGTTCTCTTCCATCGCCGCCTTGACCAGCCGGTTCTGCAGGACCGAGCCGTTGGGGAGCGTGAACGGCTCGAAGACCGGTGACGGCACGTGCGAGCCGGACCTGGGGGACGTGCGGACTGGACTGGACATGGTTGCTCCTCGATGCGGTATGTTTACGTTGCTCACATGATCGTAGGAAGGGATGTAAGCGGTGTCAACTTCTGCGAGGAGTGGCTATCATCACGGCGACCTACGGGCGGCGCTCCTGGTGACGGCAATGCGCATGCTCGAAGCGGACGAGTCGTTCTCGCTGCGTGCGGTCGCGCGCGAGGCGGGGGTGTCGCCGACCGCGCCCTACCGCCACTTCACCGACCGGGACGCCCTGGAATCGGCACTCGCCGCCCAGGGCCTGCGCGACCTGAAGGCGGACCTGACCGAAGGCGGCGCGCTCCCACGGTCGGTGCAGGAACTGGCCGAGTTGGCAGTGGCCTACGTTCAGTTCGCGCTGCGCCGCCCCGCCCTGTTCCGGCTGATGTTCGGCAACGCCTGCGACGAAGGGAACGAGGAACGAGTCAAGGCGGCGGCGGAGATCCATGAACTGCTCGAACAAGCCATGAGCCGGGTCTTCCCGGATGGTGACACCGAGCGGCTCGCCTCGGCGGGCTGGGCCTTCGCGCACGGCATGGCCTACCTGCATATGGACGGCAAGCTCTCGGGGGATTCGAACGACGAGGTCGCCGACCGCGTGCGCGCCGCCTTCCACGCCCTTCTGTCCGCTCGCCCCGCATCGGAGGCCGCCCCTACCGGTGCCGGCTGAACGCAAAGCCAGGTGTTGACAGTGCTTACATTCTCGTCTACGGTCAATGTAAGCACCGCATACATCGACGAGGAGCCCTGATGACCACAACCATGCCGCAGACGGTCGAGGTCGACCTCGGTGGCCGCCCGGTCACCATCCCGAAGGGCGGGCTGTACGACCGCTTTCGGATGGACACCGACCTGGACGAGGTCGCCCGCGACCCCCGGATCAGCGGAGTGGACTTCTTCCGACGACTGCCCAAGACTCGGGTCGACTCCCCGATCGGGCCGACGCTCACCCCGAACTTCTACTACCGCATCTCCACCGCCCGGCTCACGATGATCGCCCCGTCCCGCGCCATCCGCAGCCGCCTGCCGAAGGAGCTGGCGCCGCTGGAGGTTGCGCCGGGTGTCGGCCTTGTATCGGTGATGTTCTTCCGGTACGACGTCTGCGACATCGACTTCTACACCGAGGCCGCCGTCGGGATCGCGGTCCGCCCGGCCCGCCACGGTGGGCCCGGGTTCATCGACACCCTCGCGGCATTGAAGAACGAGCACCTGCACTCCTACGTTCTGTCGCTGCCGGTCAGCAGCCAGATCGCCCAGGTCCGTGGGCACGACGGCTACGGGTTCCCCAAATGGGTCGCCGACATCGATGTCGACATCGACCAGCGGCGAACGAGCGCGCGTGTCGCCAACGATTTCGGGCAGACCGACCTGGCGTTGTCCGTCGCGACACCGACGCAGACCTCGCACCGCAGCGGCGAGGCTGTCTCGGCGCTGACGTCGTACACGACGATCAACGACGCATGGCAGTCCACCTTCAGTCAGACCAATGTGCTCGCCGGGGGAACCACCCGCTTCCCGCGCAGCGTTGCCCTGACTCTCGGCGCCGGTCGGCTGTCCGACGACGTGCGCTCCCTCAAACCGATCAAGAACATCCAACTCGACGTGGTCACCGAAGGCCAACTCGCTCTTCATATGCCGGTCCCGACCTCTGTGCCGAGTCAGTGCTAAACCCCAAAGCACAAGGACCAGAAGCACGAGAGACCCCCCGCCGGTCAGGATGCGGACGCCACCCGGCGCCGCCCTCTGACGGGTTCCGCCAATCGCCCGCATCGGAGCCGTCCATGTCCATCGTTCAAACCGCCGCTCCGGTCGCCGTCCGCGGCACCGGCTCCACGGCCACCGGGCGCCAGATGGCCGGCTCCGCCGGTCGCCGTCTGATCGGCGCCTCTCTCGAGCTCGGCGGCAAGAACCCGATGATCGTCCTGCCCGATGCCGACATCGACCGAACC
>JBIOVW010000153.1:0-6881 GCA_044867945.1 Nakamurella sp.
TCGACCGACTTGATCGAGACCTTCTGCCCACCGGTCACGTCCGAGACGTCCCATGTCACGTTGTCGATCGTGAAGCCCAGATCCTGCATGTCGCTCTCGAGGCTGCCGGCGTCGGCCTGCTCCAGGATGATCCGGCCGTAGTCGTGCAGGGCGCCCATCTCGTCCGGCGCGGTGACCGCGATGACGGTCTCCAGGTCACCGGTGGTGGCAGCGTCGATGAGCTTGTCGACGGCGGCTTCCGGGCTGTCCGAACCCTGCGCGGCGATCGCGTCGGCCTCGGTCGGGTTCGGCAGGCCGGCCGCGTGGGTGGCGTTGTCGGCGATCGAGTAGAAGAAGCTGACGTACCACTCGTCCCCGCGCTTCACGGTCGCGATCCGGAACGGATCGCCGTCGTTGTTGGCGACCTCCTCGGCGATGTTGACGGTTTCGGACTGCGGCTGGACCTGATCGAGTTCGGAGCCGAACACGTCCTTGATCTTGTCGGACAGCGGCAGGTCGGTCGGGTTGCTCTCGACGGTGATGGTGCCGCCGGTCAGCTTGACGATCTCCAGGTGGTCGTTGATGACCTCGTTCTCACCGGCGAAGGTCAGGCCGTCCACGGTGATCTTGGTGCCGGTCATGGTGTCGGCCGAAGCCTCCGGGCTGAGCACCTCGAGGCGCTTGAGCTCGGTGATGATGTCGGTGTTCAGGTCGGTGAACAGCGCGGCCTCGGCCGGGTCCAGCTGGGTCGCCAGCCCGATCGGGTCCGAGGCGCTCAGCGTGGAGAACAGCGCGGTGACCGAATCCTGCGGCGTGTCGCCGCCCTCCGCGGTGGTGGTCGTCGAGTTCTGGTCGCGGAAGGCGAAGAACCAGACGCCGGCGGCGGCGACCAGGGCCACCACGACCCCCAGCGCCACGAACAGCGGGGTCCTGCTCTTCTTCGGTTCCGGATTGGCCGGGCCCTGGACGTTCCAGGGCTGATTGGGCGGCTGGCCGGGACCGCCAGGCCCCTGCGGCGGGTAGGTCTGGGTGGGTGGCTGCTGCCAGCCCTGGGGGCCGGTTTGCGGCTGCTGGCCCTGCGGGCCGGTGGGCGGCTGCCAACCCTGCGGTCCGGTTGGCTGGCCGCCCGGGTTCTGGCCGTAGCTCCCGGGATTCTGCCCGTAGTTCTGACCCCCGTAGCTCCCTGCGGGGTTCTGCGGTGCGCCGCCCTGCTGCGGCCAGCCCTGGGGGCCGTTCGGCCCTTGCCAGGATCCCTGGGGTGGTGGCCCACCCGCCGGCCGTCCCTGAGCCGGCCCCTGAGGTCCGCCGTGCTCGCTCATCGCGCGTGCATCCCTTCTATAGCTGTGTTCCGGGAATCTGTCCGATCCGGAAGTTCTGGCACTGCTGTCGACGCCCCGTGGACGGTGTGACCACCGGGACCGGTTGCATGGTGCTGTGGCATGTGACGATCGACCGGCGGAACCGGTCCGGCCGGGTTCAACGGCGCAGGTTCAGGAGCACGTGCGTTGCCCGTTCGGACATCCCCCGCACCCCTCGTGTTGTGACGTGGCTCTCATGCATTTGGTTGCACCCCCAGAACCATCATGACTGATTCACGGCCGGGGATCGACCCACTCTGCGGCGGATGGGTGAATTGTGACCGAAAATCAGGCACAGTCCGCCACCGATGAGCAGCAGCCCGCCCGAAGCCATCACGGTTGGCCCAAGCGGATCGAGTCGGACCGTCAGGCCGACCCTGCCCAGGGCGAGCGCCAGAACACCGAGTGAGAGCGCGGTCGCGGTGAGCCCGATCAGCACGGACAACACCCCGGCCACCCGCCACCAGCGCAGGGCCGCGGCCACCACGGGGACGAAACAGAGCGCGGCCAGCAGCGGGAAGTTGGCCAACAATGCGGCAAGCACGCCGTCACCGGCGATGCCCAGACGGTCGACCACGCCGACGATCGCGTAGATGGACCGCTTGACCGAACCGGAGATCACCCACGGCAGGAACGAGCCGATGAGGACCAGCCCAAGACCGGTGCCGGCCATCCAACACCAGGCGATCCGCAGCCGGAATCGACGGCTCCGGGCCTCCGGAGGGTCTGTCGCTACGACGATCTGAGCCACCCGGCCAGTGTCCCGGAGGAGGTCGACCAGCACTCCGCCGGGTGACGAGGGAGCGATTCTGCTGTGATTTTCGTCCAGCAATGTCTGGTTTGCACCTTCTGTGACTGATGTGTTTGCCGTGACCGCTGGTCAATAGGGGGATGCAAGTGGCATGGTTCTCCTGGCGTGTCGTCTTGACAGTTCTCGTCCGATTCGTCTCGCCACCGGAGCAAGTGCTGCCGTGGGCAATGGCCCATCGTGAGGGAGGTGTGACGTCGTGCCCGTGAGAGCCCGGCCGCAGGCCGCGTGGCGTCCCCATGGCCGTCGGACGGACGTCCGTCCGAGACATCGCGTCACAATGACGCGCGCCGCCGTCGGCGCCGCGTTGGTGGCCGGGCTGCTGCTCGGCAGTGCGATTCCGACGGATGCCGTCCCGCCGCCCCCGGACAACCCGTCCGACGAACAGATCCAGCAAGGTCAGGACCAGGCAGCGGCCTCGGCCGCCGAGGTCGGCCGGCTGGCCGGCCTGGTGGTCCAGACCCAGGGCGACATCGATCGGCTCAACGACGACCTGGAGATGAAGGCGGAGCTCGCCAACAAGGCCCGGGTCGACCTCGACGTCGCCGAATCGGATGCCACCGCAGCGGCGTCCGCGGCCAAGCAGGCGCAGGACGAGGCGGCCGCCGCCGACCGGGCGGTGACCGAAGCCAAGGCGAAGGCGACCGAGTTCGCCGCCGCGTCGTTCCGCCAGGGTTCCGTGCTCGGCTCGTTGTCCGCCTATTGGGACGCCGGAAGCGCCGGTGACGTCCTGCAACGGCAGGAGCTGCTCGACCAGATGTCGGGCTCCCAACTCAACGCCCTGTCCAATCTGGAAGCGACCCGAACCCACAAGGCGAACCTGGACTCCGCGGCGCGGGTCGCCCTGAACACCGCCAACGAGGCCAGGGCCAAGGCGGACCGGGCACGGGTCGCGGCCGACCAGGCCCAGCAGGAGGCGGTTGACGCCCTGGAGGCCGGCGAGGACCAGCTCGCCTACCTGGAGGCCCAGCACGACCAGCAGGAGCAGGACTACCAGGCCGCACTGGCCAACGTGCAGGGCCTGCACAACCAGCGTGATCAGTACAACCAGTGGCTCGCGCAGAAGCTGGCCGAGGAGGAGGCCGCCCGCAAGGCCGCCGAGGAGGCGGCGCGCAAGGCGGCGGAGGAGGCGGCCCGGCGGGCCGCCGAGGAGGCAGCGAGGCAGGCCGCCGAGGAAGCCGCACGGCAGGCGGCCGCCCAGGCCGCGGCGGAGGCGGCAGCGGCCCAGGCGGCGGCGCAGGCGGCAGCCGAGGCGGCGGCGGCTCAGGCGGCGGCGCAGGCCGCGGCCGAAGCGGAGGCCGAGCGGCAGTCGGCGGCCCAGGAGGCGGCCAACCAGGCCGCCCGAGCGGCCCAGGAGGCGCAGGCCGCTCAGGACAGCGGCGCGCCCTACTACGCGAACTGCGACGATGCGCGCGTGGCCGGTCGCGGTCCGATTCCGAGGGACGACCCGTCGTACCGGTCGGAGCTGGACCCGAACAACAACGGCATCGCCTGTGACGGCGGGTCGTCGTCCGCACCGGCCGCCCAGGCCGGTTCCGAGCCGTCCTACGAGAACTGCGACGCCGCCAGAGCGGCCGGCGTCGCCCCGATCAACCGGGGATCACCGGGATACCGCGCCGCGCTGGACCCGAACGGCAACGGCATTGCCTGCGAGGGCACCGTCGCCGCCGCGCGGACCGTCTCGTTCTCGTCCGGCGACGCGTCGTCGCGCGGGCAGCAGGTCGTCAACGCCGCGATGGAATGGCTGGGCACCCAGTACGCCTGGGGTGGCGGCAACTCAACCGGGCCGACCCTTGGCATCCGGGACGGCGGCGTGGCCGACCGGTCCGGCGACTACAACAAGGTCGGCTTCGACTGCTCCGGACTGGCCCTGTACGCGTGGGCGCAAGTCGGCGTGTACCTGCCGCACTACTCCGTGTACCAGTACTCCGGGCAGCCGAACAAGATCTCCAGGGACGACCTGCAGCCCGGCGACCTGGTGTTCTGGGCGAGGAACACGTCCAACCCGAGCACCATCCACCACGTGGCGATCTGGATCGGCAACAACCAGATCGTCGAGGCGCCCAACTCCGGCAGCTACGTCAAGATCTCGGAGATGGATTGGGGCGGCTACATCGGGGCGGTCCGCCCAGGCTGACGCCGGTCGAGCTGATTTTCGAATCCGCCTGGGATGCCGGGCGGGGGCGCTTGTCGGCCGGTGGCAGGTTGGGTTCTCATGGATGCCGTGACGACTCTGCACGCCGGCGCGATCGTGCTGGCCGGCGGGCGCGGACGACGGCTCGGCGGCGTGGACAAGCCCGCCCTGCGGATCGGTGATCGCACCCTGTTGGACGTCGCGCTGGGCGCGGTCGCGGGCGCTCCGGCGGTGGTCGTCGGCCCGGATCGGGACGTCCCGCCCGGCGTGATCGTGGTGCGGGAGGATCCACCGGGCGGCGGCCCGGCGGCCGCCATCGTGGCCGGGCTGGCCGCGCTGCCCGCTCCGGCCGCGGACGCTCTGGTGGTGGTGCTCGCCGCCGATCTGCCCGCCGTGGACGCCGCCACGGTCCGCCGGCTGTGCGTGGCCGTCAATGGCGGAGGCGCCGTGCCGGTGGACCGGGCCGGCCGGCGCCAGTGGCTGGCCGGGGCCTGGCGGTATCGCGGGCTGGTCGCGGCGGCCCGGCGGCGCGCCGACTGGCACGGACGATCGGTGCGCGAGCTGCTCGGCCCGCTCGAGCCGGTCGAGGTGACGGGTGACGAGGCCGCGACCGTGGACGTGGACACTCCCGAGGATTGGCTTCGGCTGCGATCGGGCTGGCAAGGCGATGGGCAATCGCTGTGAGTCGTCGCCGGCGAGCCGCCCGGCGGTGATCTCACCCCGGCCCCATCCGGAGAATGGCAGTCTTGAAGGGGCGCCCGCAGGTCCGGGCCGCCTGGCGACAGGAGGACCGTTGAGCACTGAAGCGTCGAGTGGGGGAGCCGGCACGGCTGCGGGCGCACCGAACGGGCCGGTGGCCCCGTCCCTGAACAAGCCGCCCGTGCCGCAGGCGAGCCCCTCCGGGACCCAGCGGCCGTCCGCCCCGAACACCCCCGCGGCCGACGCGGCGCTGCTCGAGCGCACGGTGTTCGAGGTCAAGCGGGTGATCGTGGGTCAGGACCGGCTGGTCGAGCGGATGCTGGTCGGGCTGTTGTCCAGGGGTCACCTGCTGATCGAGGGCGTCCCCGGCGTGGCCAAGACGTTGGCCGTGGAGACCTTCGCCCGAGTGGTCGGCGGCACGTTCAACCGCATCCAGTTCACCCCCGACCTGGTGCCCTCCGACCTGGTCGGCACTCGCATCTACCGGGTCGGCCGGGAACAGTTCGACATCGAACTCGGGCCGGTCGTGGCGAACTTCGTGCTCACCGACGAGATCAACCGGGCCCCGGCCAAGGTGCAGTCCGCGCTGCTGGAGGTGATGGCGGAGCGGCACGTGTCCATCGGCGGCAGGACCTTCCCGATGCCCGACCCGTTCCTTGTGATGGCCACCCAGAACCCGATCGAGAACGAGGGCGTCTATCCGCTGCCCGAGGCGCAGCGCGACCGGTTCCTGTTCAAGCTGCTGGTCGACTATCCCGTGCCGGACGAGGAGCGCGAAATCGTCTACCGGATGGGCGTCACCCCGCCCACCCCGAACCAGGTGCTGCCGATCACCGAGCTGGCCCGCCTGCAGGGCGTGGCGGCCAATGTCTTCGTGCATCACGCCCTGGTCGATTACGTCGTCCGCCTCGTGTTCGCCACCCGCACCCCGGCCGAGCACGGCCTGAACGACGTCGCCGGCTGGCTGTCCTACGGCGCGTCCCCCCGGGCGTCGCTGGGCATGATCGCCGCGGCCCGGGCGCTGGCCCTGGTGCGCGGCCGCGACTTCGTGGTTCCCCAGGACGTCATCGACGTAGCGGCCGATGTGCTGCGACACCGGCTGGTGCTGTCCTACGACGCCCTCGCCGACGGGGTGCCCGTGGAAGCGGTGCTCACCCGGCTGCTGCAGGCGATCCCGCTGCCGCAGGTGAGCCCCTATGTGCATCCGGGCGCGGCTTGATGGTCGGGCCGGAGCCGGCCCCGAACCCAGGGGCGCCGCCGCGCACGGCCGACCCCGCTCGGCTGGACGCCGCCCTGAACACGCTGGAGCTGACCGTCCGTCGGCGGCTCGACGGCCTGCTGCAGGGCAACCACCTGGGGCTGGTGCCCGGGCCGGGCACCGAACCCGGGGACGCCCGGCCGTACTACCCGGGCGACGACGTGCGGCGGATGGACTGGTCGGTGACGGCCCGCACCACCGAACCGCACATCCGGCAGACGATCGCCGACCGCGAGCTGGAGACCTGGCTGGTCGCCGACCTTTCCGCCTCCCTGGACTTCGGCACCGTCGGCTGCGAGAAGCGGGACCTGGTGGTGGCCGCCGCGGCCGCGATCGGGCACCTCACCCGGGGCGGCGGCAACCGGATCGGCGCGATCGTCGCGTCCGGGTCGAAGCTGTCCCGCATTCCGGCCCGGGGCGGCCGTCCGCACCTGGAGTATCTGCTCCGTACGCTGGCCGGCAACCCCAGGGCCACCCCGGGTGACCGGGGCGACCTGCGCACCGCGCTGGAGCAGCTGCGGCGGCCCCCGCGACGGCGCGGGCTGGCCGTCGTCATCTCCGACTTCATCGGACCGGTGGACTGGGAACGCCCGCTGCGCGGACTGTCCGCCCGGCACGACCTGCTCGCCGTCGAGGTCCTCGACC
>JBIOVW010000154.1:0-4209 GCA_044867945.1 Nakamurella sp.
CCTGGAAGCCGCCGCCCGAACAACCAGCGCCATCGCCCCGAAGGCGCCCACCGATCCGGCCTGACACCGGCCGACCCACCCGGCTACGCACTTGTACGTATCGACCGTTAGACGAGCCTGGCTTGCCTCAGCAGGAGCCAGGTAGCCCCACCCGACCTGGGAAACACGACACGGGTTGGACCGGCCAGCGCTTCCACATCGCCGCCGAGCGGCTGCGCCGATCACTCTCAACATCGCCTGTGAGGACCTGTCATGGATGAGAAGGTCATCCCGCTGCAGCCGCCGACCGGGCTGGCCGGCTACGGGCCACTCGCCCTGCAGCCGAGCCTCGGCCGGTGGGAGGGATTCACCTACGCGGGGCCGTCCGGCAGCAGGTCCTACTTCGTCTACACGCCCGTCGGGTACACGACCGACAGGTGCGTGGCGATGGTCGTGATGCTGCACGGATGCACCCAGACCGCGGCGGAATCAGCGGCGGGAACCCAGTGGAACCCGCTCGCCGACGAGCATGAGTTCGTGGTCGTCTACCCGCAGCAGGGTGACGCGGACAACCCCTTGTCGTGCTGGAACTGGTTCGTCCCGGAGCACCAGGAACGAGGGTCAGGTGAGGCCGCGATCATCGCGGGCATCACCGGCCAGGTGATGACCAACGACACCCGCTGGAACATCGACCCTGGTCGGGTCTATATCGCCGGACTGTCCGCCGGCGCAGCGATGGCGACGATCCTGGCTGCGACCTACCCCGACCTGTACGCCGCGGTCGGGGTCCACTCCGGCCTGGAGTACCAGGCAGCCATCGAGGGACCAGCCGGGGTAGCAGCCATGAAGAACGGCGGTCCCGACCCCGTCGAGCAGGGCGAAGCCGCCTTCCAGGCAATGGGGGCCCGGGCCCACGTGATGCCCGCCATCGTCTTCCACAGCACCGCCGACAGCGTCGTCAACCCCGTGAACGGTGACCAGGTCGTACGACAGTGGATGGAAACGAACCGGCGGGTGTTGACGGCGTGACTTGCTGATTATCTCGGGGTGGCTGTCGGCTGTGCTGTTTGGCGATGTCGTGACTGGCTGCCGGTCGTGCGTGTGGTGAGGATGGGCTGTCCCCGGAGTCGAGGGACCCCTCCCGCACAGTTTGGCCGCTGAGGTCGGGAGGGGTCCGAGGCGGAGTCACGCCCGTGGCCATCGTATGGCCGTGTCCGATGTCGGTCGACGCCTACGCGGCGGCCGGGCGTGGGGTCGTGGTGCCGCGGCCGGATTGCGTGGGGTGCGGTTCGGCGATGACGTTCTGGTCCGGGTATTGGCGGCACGTGCGGGCGGCTGGGCGGTGCTTGAGGGTCTTCGTGCCGAGGGCCCGGTGCCCGGGATGCGCCGCGACGCATGCGCTGTTGCCGGGTTTCCTGCTCGTCGGCCGCGTGGACGTGGTGGCGACGGTCGGCGCGGTGCTTGAGCAGGTCATCGACGGCCGGGGTGGGGTGCGTCCGGCGGCGGAGCGTGCCGGGGTGCCGCACACGACGGCGCGTGGCTGGCTGCGCCGGCTGGGCGCCCACGCGACGCGGTTGGCGGTCACGTGGGCGGCGCTCGCGGTTGACCTCGGTGCAGAGCCGGTCGAGGTCGGCGAGGACCCGCGGGCGTGGGCGTTGGCCGCGATGCGCGCGGCATTCCGGGCGGCCACGGCGCTGCCGGGATGGCTGGGGCTGGGCCGGTGGCGGTTCGTGTGCTGCGTGAGCGGCGGAGGGCTGTTGGCGGCCAACACAACCTCGCCCTACCTCGTGGTCGGCAAACGCCGTTTCCTGCCTCCGACGCCCTGGACCGAGGGCCGAGACGGAGGACGAGATGGATCGTGACCAGCAGGAGCAGGTGGCGATGCACCGGTGGGCGGTGATCGCCGAGGCGGCCAACGCCCGGTTGACCCCGGCCGAACGCGGGATCGCGGTGCGCGCGATCGCGGCACGCACCCACACCCACCCCGACGGGACGCCGCGGCGGTATTCGCGCGGCACGGTCGACCGCTGGGTGCGGGCCTGGCGCGCCGGCGGGCTGGCCGCGCTCAAACCCTCGCCGCGGTCGGACACCGGCACGGTCCGCGCCCACCCCGAGCTGGCCGACGAGGCCGCCGCGCTGCGGCTGGAACTCCCGACCCGCTCGGCCGCACAGATCGCCTCGATCCTGTTCCACCGCCACGGCGTGCGGGTCGCCGAGCGGACCGTGCGCGAGCAGCTGCGCCGCCGCGGGCTGCACCGGCGAGCGTTGGCGGCCGATCCGAAGGTGTTCGGCCGCTACGAGGCCGAACGGCCCAACCAGCGGTGGATCACCGACGTGCTCGTCGGCCCGTGGGTGCCCTGGCCGCGGGCCGACGCCTCGGTCCGGGCCCGGCTGTTCCTGATCGTCGACGATCACAGCCGGCTGCTGGTGGACGGGCGGTTCTTCGCCCACGAGAACGCCCGCGCCGGGCAGGACCTGCTGCGCCGCGCCATCGTGCGCCGCGGGCTGCCCGAGGTTTTGTACGCCGACAACGGCGCCCCCTTCAGCAACGCGTGGCTGGCCCGCACCTGCGCGGTGCTCGGCATCCGGCTGGTGCACTCCAAGCCGTACTCCCCGCAAGGGCGGGGAAAGCAGGAGCGGCTCAACCGCTACATCCGCGAGGCGTTCCTGGCCGAGGCCATCCACCAGGGCATCGATTCCCTGGACGCGCTGAACGACCTGTTCACCGGGTGGGCCGAGCAGGTGTGCAACCGCCGCACCCACGCCGAGACCGGGCAGGCGCCGATCGCCCGGTTCGAGCAGGCCGGCCCGCACCGGGCGGCCGAGCCGGACCGGTTGCGGGAGGCGTTCCGCTGGTCGGTGACCCGCCGGGTCACCCGCACCGCGACCGTGCCGCTGGAGGGCAACAGCTACGGCGTGGACCCGGCGCTGGTCGGGCGGCGCGTCGAGCTGCGTTACGACCCCGAGGACCTGACCCGCATCGACGTCTACCTGGACGGCAAACCCGCCGGCGTGGCCCGCCCGTTCCTCATCGGCCGCCACACCCACCGCCAGGTCCCACAAGCCGCCCCGCCCGCGCCGGAACCGACCGGCATCGACTACCTCGGGCTGGTCGCCGCCGCGCACGAACACGCCGCCGGCACCGGCACGCCGATCGACTACACCCAGCTCGCCATGTTCGACGACGACGGCCAGGCCCGGTGAGCCGCCCGCCGTGGGCCGCGCACTTCGGGCTGACCCGCACCCCGTTCGGGAAGTCGATCCCCGCCGGCGACCTGTTCACCCGCCAGGCCCACGCCGAAGCCGTCGCCCGGATCACCTTCTGCGTGCTCGAATCCGCCCTCGGCGTCATCACCGGCGACGTCGGCGCCGGCAAGACCGTGTCCGTCAGAGCCGCCGTCGCCGCCCTGGACCGCACCCGCCACCAGGTCATCTACATCGCCAACCCGGCCTTCGGCACCCGCGGGCTCTACGTCACCATCGTGCGGGCCCTGGGCGCCGAGCCGCGCTACCTGAAAGCCGAACTGATGGCCCAAGCCGCCGACCTGCTCGCCGCCGAAACCGCCGAGCGGCACCGCAGGGTCGTCCTCGTCTGCGATGAGGCACACCTGCTCGCCCCGGCCCAACTCGAGGAACTACGGCTCCTCACCAACTCGGAGATGGATTCAGCGTCCCCGTTCGCCGGCATCCTGGTCGGCCAGCCGACCCTCAACGGGCAGCTGCGCATGGGCATGTTCGCCGCCCTCGACCAGCGCATCCTCACCCGCTACACGATCAAGGCGATGGACCTCGGCGAGTCGGCGGCCTACCTGCGTCACCACCTCGCCCTCGCCGGGCGTGAGGAGCCACTGTTCGCCGACGACGCCCTCGCCCGACTGCACCGCGTCTCCAACGGCCTGCCCCGAGCACTCAACAACGCCGCCACCGCCGCGCTCATCGCCGCCGCCGCCGACAGCAAGACCATCGTCGACGACACCTGCGCCAAGAAAGCGGCCGCAGAACTCACCCGCGATTGATCACGATGCCGCCACCGACCAATGACCACCGTTCCCATCAACAACACGCCGCCCCCTGCACACCGAACGCAGCCGACTCATGTGCAGACAGCGTGGCCGACAACAGGAGGAAGCAGTCTGCTGAGTGCGCTGAGGATCGCGCGGTCGGCCCAGGTCAGCCTCGGGCGTGGGTGGTGTCGGCGTAGCACGGCGACCTCGTGACGGAGTACCAGGA